>CASQEL010000128.1 GCA_949427775.1 uncultured Desulfovibrionaceae bacterium | reverse complement strand
TTCGTCTGCTTCTGAAGCAGGCGGATGCTTCCGGAAAATGACTGTGGAAATGACCGCTCTTGCGCAGAATCAGATACGTGCACAGTCGGCGTGGCCATGCGGCTCAGGTCAACTCCCTTTCCCGCATACGTGCCGGTCTGCGTGGAGGACAGCGCCTTCCGAAATCTTCCGGCGGGGCATGTCTGACTCGCCGCGATCCGTACATTGCGCTCGCGCCGCAATCCCGCGATTCTTCCCTCGCCAATGCCCATCCCCGGGATCAGCCTTCATTACCTCACCTGCCGCAACGCCGTCTTTCCCCGTCCCGCGGCGTTGCAGGAACGACATGGACCTTGCGGCAGGTTCACTACAGCTTCGCCCCGGGGCAATCGCACGAATGAAGATAATTTGTTGAAAACAGTGGCGATTCATGCGTCGGCCGCTACAAGCTTTCTTTGTCATTTCAAATAGTTATACGCTTCATGCGATGACCCTGAGCTCCGCCCGATGTGTGCCGCGCGCCTTGCCGGGCGCAAACATGCGGCGTTTCGCGGGCGGCATTGTCAATCTCTTTCCCGTCGCTCGACGTTTCCCGGTTCTCCTGTCCGGCAAAAGGGCAGGGTCGTACCGACTTCCCGGCCGGTGTACGGAAACAGATTGCTGAAAACATCAAGACTCCTTCCGGCACGGAGGTCGGAAGGAGTCGGATAACGTTCCTTGTCAGGGCTACGCCGCCGCGCGCTGTTTTGCGAGCGGCGCGAAGCCGGTCGGCGGGCGCTACAGCGCGGCCTTGTAGATGGCGGCCACGGCCTGATCGGTCATGGTGCGCGGGTTGGTCAGGCCGCAAGCATCCTTCTGCGCGTTGGCGGTCATGACGGGAATATCTTCTTCCCGCACGTTCTTGCCGTACTTCTTGCCCAGAGCGATAAGGCCGCTGGGGATGCCCACGTCGGAAGACAGGCGCTTGATGGCTTCGATGGCGCGCTGGGCGGAATCGGCCGTATTGAGGTGCTCAATGCGCTCGTCCAGCAACTGGGCAATCCGGGCGAAACGGGTGCGCCGGGCGATCAGGTTGTACTGGGAGACGTGGGGCAGCAGTATGGCGTTGCATTCGCCGTGGGGCAGGTCGTAGAAGCCGCCCAACTGGTGAGCCATGGCGTGCACATGGCCGAGGCTGGCGTTGTTGAAGGCCATGCCCGCCATATACTGCGCGAAACACATGCCTTCGCGGGCTTCCATATCGCTGCCGTTGCCCACGGCCCGACGCAGATACTTGTTGATCAGCTCGATGGCCTTTTCAGAGCAGGCGTCGGTCATGGGCGTGGCGGCCGTGGAAACATAGGCTTCCACAGCATGGGTCAAGGCGTCCATACCGGTGGCGGCGGTCAGCGCCGGGGGCATGCCCTTCATCAGCACCGGGTCGTCAATGGCCACGTTGGGCGTGCAGCGCCAGTCCACGATGGCCATCTTCACCTTGCGGCTGGTGTCGGTGATGATGCAGAAGCGCGTCATTTCCGACGCCGTGCCGGCGGTGGTGTTGACGGCCACATAGGGCGGAAAGCGTTTGTCGGATTTGTCCACGCCTTCATAGTCCTGAATCTTGCCGCCGTTGGAAATGACGAAGCCCACGCCCTTGCCGCAGTCGTGCGAGCTGCCGCCGCCCAGGGTGATCAGGCTGTCGCACTTTTCCTTGCGGTACATTTCCGTGGCTTCTTCCACGTTGCGATCCGTGGGGTTGGGCACGGTTTTGTCGTATACGGCATAGGACATGCCCGCCTCATCCAGAATATCCGTGATTTGCTTCAGAATGCCGGTCGCCACAATACCCTGGTCGGTAACGATGAAAGGTTTGGTCCCGCCCAGTTGCTTCATGCGCATGGGGATTTCACGGGAAGCGCCGATGCCCACGAGCGTTGTACGGGGAATAAAGAAGGAAAACACTTTCGAGTTGTCCAACACTTCGCTCATTACTGACTCCTTGAGAGTATTATAGTGTGTAAGCATTCATGCATCGTTCATTGTATGCCTCGCTGTTATACAAAAGCCGTGCCATATAATTTTATGTTATAAAAACACACAATTATGCAGAAAACAGCTCCGCCGCCGGGCGGACGTGTTTCGTAGCCCGGAGAGACATGCCGCAACGTGTTTACTGTATCTCATTGAATTTCAAGATATATATGCATGTGTCAAAGTGACCCGCCTGAGCGCGCGACTAGGACAAAAGGATACAAAATCCTTCGGTCGCATTTGAATCGCGCCTGTTTGCGACCGGAAAGCCTGCAAAACATTTGTTGCGCGACATGTCCGAACATTTTTTCGCGTCCGTTCAAAACAACATCACGTTGAAGACAGGCATTCGCGACGGTTGAAAGACACCCGTTGCCGCGGGCGGAAACGTCCCGTCCCCGTCCCGGCGGGCATACGCGGCAAAGTCATTCACGGACCGGGCGGCCACGGCCCATGACAGGGGCCGCGCTCGCGCCGGTGAAAGCCACGCCCGCTCCCGGCGGGAAAGCTCTTCTCCCGCCGCCGGGGAAGGCGCGCCCTCCCCAAACAATATGGGACGTTATACTGCCTTGTTCCAGAAAATGCGTTTCGCTCTTCGGCAACCGAACAGAGGCGCGAGCACGGGGCCATCGCACGAACGAAGATAATGTATTGAAAATATTGGTGATTTATGCGTCGGTTGTTAAAAATTTTTCTTGTTGTTTCAACTGGTTATGCGCTTCATGCGATTGCCTGAGGTGCGAGCATGGTTGGTCGCGCGGGCGGAAAGAGCCTATCGTCAACGCATGATTCTCAGCAATGCCGCCGTGGCGGCGACGCACGCCGCCAGCATGCCGCCGAGTTTGATGATCATGCGCATTTCCATCTCCCGCAGATCGCGGGCGGTGTCGATGCGGAGCTGGGAAATGTCGGCCTGTAGCCGGGCTTTGGTTTGTTCAACTTCCGCACGAACCTTTTCAATCTCCAGTTGCAACCGCAACTCTGTTTCCCGCAGGTTTTCTTTTGTCGCCGTCTTGCCTTCGCGGGATTCCAGCACTTCGACCAGAGCGTCGAACTGCTCCCGGGTAAACGCTTTTTCCAGTTTTTTTCCGCTATCAAACAGCAGCATACGACCTCCGATGTTTCACATATAGCGTGCCCGGGTCATATTGCCAAGGGGGCCTGAGTTTCCCCCCGGACAAAACACGGTCGAGCGCGTGGAGGAGCGGAATCGGGAACAGGGATGCCCGCTGCCCGCAATGACGGAAAAACATCCCCGAAAGCGCTTTCGGGGATGTTTTCGGCGGTCTGAAGACTCCGACCGGGGGAACCGGCCGGAGCATCGCGGGTCTTTGCGGGCGTGCGGAATCTTACAGCCCCTTGCTCTGCATGAGGCAGATCAAATCGCACACGCGGTTGGAGTAGCCCCATTCGTTGTCATACCAGCTCACGATTTTGGCCAGTGTGCCGTCCTGGACCGTGGTATATTCGGCTTCCAGAATGGAGGAGTTGGGGTTGCCCTTGAAGTCCATGGAAACCAGCGGCTTGTCGCTGTAGGCCAAGATGCCCTTGAGCGAGGTTTCCGCGGCGTTCTTCATGGCGGCGCGCAGCTCTTCCGTGGTGGTGGGCTTTTCCAGAATGGCGGTGAAGTCCACCACGGAGACGGTGGGCGTGGGCACGCGCAGGGAATAGCCCGTGAATTTGCCCTTGAGGGCCGGGATGACCTTGGCCACGGCCTGGGCCGCGCCGGTGGAGGTGGGAATAATGCTGCACGCGGCGGCGCGCGCCCGGCGCAGGTCCTTGTGGGCCATGTCCAGGATGCGCTGGTCGTTGGTGTAGGCGTGGATGGTGGTCATGGAGCCCAGTTTGATGCCGTAGGTGTTCTGAAGCACCAGGGCCACCGGGGCCAGACAGTTGGTCGTGCACGAGGCGTTGGACACGATATGATGCCGCGAGGGATCGTACATGTCATGGTTGACGCCGAGAACGATGGTGATGTCTTCCTCTTTGGCCGGGGCGGTGATGATGACCTTTTTGGCCCCGTTGTCCAGGTGCACCTGCGCCTGTTTGGCCGAGCGGAAGATGCCGGTGGATTCCACCACCACATCGACGCCGTAGGCGTCCCAGGTCAGCATTTTGGGATCGCGCTCGGCGAAGCAGTGGATGTTCCAATCGCCGACCCTGGCGTCGCTGCCGTCGACTTCGGCGTTCAGATAGGCCTGTCCGTAGACGGAATCGTATTCCAGCAGGTGAAAATTCGTATTGGCGTCAAAAAGGTCGTTGATGGCCACGACCTCCACCTTGTCCCTGTAGTTGGCGTGCAAGGCGCGAAAGACCTGGCGTCCGATGCGGCCGAAGCCGTTGATGGCGACTTTTACTTTGCTCATGGCTAGTTCCTTGTCCTGGTACGGTATACCACAAAACGCTTCGCATTTTGCGTCAAGATCATTCGCCGAAAAACGCGGTTTTCGGCTCATTCACGGCGGCTACGCCGCCGCGCCATGCTCCCGCATGGCGGCTAGTACACAGAAACTTTAGATGTTTCTGTGTACTAGCGCGGGCCGTCGCCGTAAGGCATCCCAACCATTCGGAGACGCATATGAGTCAGGAAGAAGAGCTTTCCGCCGGGGAGAGCAGGGAGCTGCGCAACCGGCATCCCTTGTATGCCCGACTTTCCGGCGATGTGATCTGGGCGCTGTTCGAGGAGTTGGGCTACGACGACGAACAGTGCGGCCAGGCTCTGGACGCGGCCATCGCGCAGATGCATCACGTGCTGGCGGTCATGCGCCGCCTGGAAAACGATCCGACGGCGTATTTCGTCCTGCGCGGAGACCCGGTCTGTGAATGCTGCGCGCCGCTGCTGCGCGGGGCCTTTCCCGCGGCGCGCCCGGCCTGGCGGCGTTTTCTGCCGCCCTTTGCCGTGGGCTGTCGCATGAGCTGCGAGATCCTGGACGCGGCCGTCCTGAAGGAGAAGGGATATAGTGTGCTTGCGGACGGGGAATTTGCGCCGCCGGACTGTCCGCTGCTGTGCCCGTTGCTCTGCGAGGGGGCGGGAGGCAAGTAGGGGGGCGTATTCCATTCCCCGAAAAAACCAAGTCCCGCAAGGCTGTTGATACCTTGTGGGACTTTATGGGACTTGTGTATGGCGGAGAGGGAGAGATTTGAACTCTCGATACAGGTTTAAGCCCGTATACTCGCTTAGCAGGCGAGCTCCTTCGGCCGACTCGGACACCTCTCCGTGATGCTCCGACGACATGCAGGCCAATCAGATAGCCTACTCGATGTCTCCTGTCAAGCGGTTGCGGAGAGGAATACTGTATATTTCCGTCTGTCGGCCTTTCGACGGGATCGGGAGGAACCGTCCGGCGGTCCGCCGCTGTTCCACGCCGCCGCAGCCGGGACGGACAAGCGATCAGGCGGACAACTCCGCCAGAACTTTTTCGCCGCCGTGCAGTACATGGACGCGCATGGCTTCGGCGGCGCCGGGGCCGTCGCCGGCCTCGATGCAGCGCAGCAGATCGGCGTGATCCCCGGCGGACCACTGTCCGGCTTCTTCCAGAGACACGTTGGCGCGCAGCATCCGTTCCACGATGCCGTCCAGTTCGCCCAGCAGGTGCATCAGCAGCGGGGACGCCGCGGCCCGGCGCAGGGTGGCGTGGAAGGCGGTATTCAGTTCTATGAGGCGGGGGATGTCTCCGGCGGTCCCGGCCTCGTGGAACGCCTTCAGGTTGTCGCGCAGGCTCCGCACGTCCTCTTCTTCGGCCCGCTGAGCGGCCAGGGAAGCCGCGTGCGACTCCAGCATGGCCCGGATGGCGATGGCGTCTTCGACTTCCTCCCGCCGCAACTCCCGAGGCTGGTACCCGCCGGAGCGACGTTTTTCCAGCAGTCCTTCCTGGGCCAGGCGGTGCAGGGCCTCGCGCAGCGGCGTGCGGCTGATGCCCAGTTCGGCGGCGATGCGATCCTCGCCGAGACGCTCTCCCGGCGTGAAACGCCCGTCGAGCAACATCTGACGCAGCAGGTTGGTAGCCTCCTGCCCCAGGGAACGTTTGACGATTCTGGCCATGTGCTTCTCCTCGGAGCGGATGCGCGTGAAACATGTCCGGTTTCGAGAGCAGTTCACGGTTGAAATGCTCCAAAAGATGTGGGGCTCCGCCCCACACCCTGTCCCCAGACCCCCCATTTCGTCGGCCGGCGCTTTGCGCCGGCCGGCCATTGGGGGTGCAGGGGAATCATTCCCCT
>CASQEL010000127.1 GCA_949427775.1 uncultured Desulfovibrionaceae bacterium | reverse complement strand
CGGCCGCCGTGGGGTTTCTTGCCAAACACAATGCGGGCATCGCCGGGGCGGAAGTGGGCTGCCAGGGAGAGGTGGGCGTGGCTTCGGCCATGGCGGCGGCCATGCTGGCCCATGCTCGGGGAAATGCCGTGGCCGTGGTGGAAAACGCGGCGGAGATCGCCCTGGAACACCATTTGGGCCTGACCTGCGATCCTGTGGGAGGGTATGTGCAGATCCCCTGTATTGAGCGCAATGCCGTCGGAGCGATCAAGGCCTATAACGCCTGCCTGCTGTCCACATGCGAAAATACGGGGCAACATATGGTGTCCCTGGACGCCGCCATACGCGCCATGGCCGAGATCGGGCGGGAAATGAGCGCCAAGTTCAAAGAAACCGGCGAAGGCGGCCTGGCGGTCAGCATGGTGGAGTGCTGATTCCCGACTGTTCACGGCAGGGGATACGCCCGCGTCTTGTCGCACGGCATCCACGCCGCGCACGTCTGTTGCCGGAGGGGTTTTTGTGGCTGTTCCTGCCTCCGGAGGATCTATATGTACTCGATCTTGAAGTATTTAAGCAGCTTTTTCGTTTCATCGTCAAAAGAAGACGTGAACTCGGTCTGCAGTTTCATTTTGACCGAGTCATTTTTCATCAATTCGCGATGTTCCGCAAAGTCCGCGTCGAGCCCCACGTCCTCCATCAGCTCGTTGTACTGCTTGTAGAGTTTTTTCCAGAGGGTAGCGTATTTCTGCGGATCCTTCATATAGGTGTTGTTGGTTTCTTCCTGGGCTTCCTTTTTCATGGCGATGGAAGATTTCGCTTCTTTTTTTATCGTATCCGTACCGCTGATCCAGTCCAGCATGGCGATGAATTTTCTGTCGTTGGGAAGGGCATTGGCGACTTTGGCGAATTTTCTTTCTTCGTCCGTCAGGACTGCGGCGGTGGATTTTTTCTTTTCCTGCAATTCTTTGGAAAGCTCCTTGGCCTCTGCGGAGATGGTGACGGAGTCGCCGGAGCCCAATTTGGAACTTCCCGAGCCGATTTGCTTGAAATACGCCTCCAGGCCACTGGTGTTGCTGTTGCTGAGCGTGCCGAGCTGAGATATCCCGACCATATTTCCTCCTGAGCGGCGTGCGGGTGACGTTCATCGCCGCGCTTGCCGAGCGTCGATTGTTTGGTATGCTGTTTTCCAAAACTTCCGAAGATGTGGTTTCTCCGGAAAAGCACGAGACTTGCGGGATGTCCGTCAGCTTGCGGCGGTGCAAGCGGGCGGCGAAGGGCCGCATTTCCTATGCTCGGACATCCGTGTTGCTTGCGGAGCCGCCATAATGCGCCTCTGCCGGGTCGTCATATTGCGGGAAACCTCCAAACAGCATCCGGCAGTCGGCAGTCGGCAACAGGCCGCACGACAACATTATCACAGAGAAATGCAATAAATATGCCGAGAAAAATTTGCCTGTCAGTAAACAGAAGGGGAGCACCGGGCGGAGTCGTCTTCCTTTCCATTCGCAAGGACACCATATCAGCGTGTGCCGTATTGTTGAAGCGCTCGACGTCCAAAATTGTTTTCGATAGGTACGCCCGCGCTGACGATCGCATCATGCAGGCACAGGGCGTACCAGAGGGTATGCTCCAGGCTCTGCCCCGCGCGACTGTTCCGGGCGGGCATGCCACCTTTTCAACGCCGGGCCGTGGCGAGCCATATGTGAGACGCTTTCCGGGCGCCGCGTTTTTCAGAAAAACGCTCTTCAGCCATGGCGAAGCCGTCGCAGCAGCGTCAAGCCGACCTCCGCCGGTGGACAGGGCACTCGCACGAACGAAAACAACGTATGGAAAATATTGTCTCTTCAAATCCGGAAGTATAAAAAGTCATCTTCTTTTTTCAAATAGTTACATTTTTCATGCGATTACCTCGGGGAGGGGAACGGCGCGCTTTACGAACTCTTGAAAATCAAGTATAGACGGCACACAAAAACGTGTTTCACCCGGCTGTGGCGATACACGTTCATATACTATACTGAAATAATTGTGATGGTCTAAGGAGTTGGAATCCAGCGGTTTTTCCGTGCGGGTTCAATTCCCGCCTCTCGCACCAACCCCCGTATCTTAAAGGAGCTCCTTGTGGAATATACCGTAGAAGACGTGTCACCGGTCAAGAAAAAGATCCAAATCACCGTCGATCCCAAGGAAGTGGAGGCCGCTATCCTGGCGACCGTGTCCTTGTACCGCACCTCGGTGCAGCTCGACGGCTTCCGCAAGGGCAAGGTTCCTTCTTCGGTCATCGAGAGCCGCTTTCATGACAAAATCTATCAGGAAGCCAAACAGGATTTGATCAACGTCCACATCAACGAAGTGGTGCAGAAACTGAAGGTCACGCCGGTTTCTTCCATTGATTTCGACGGCAAGGAATTGGTCCGGAACGAGCCGTTCGTCTACAGCATCAGCTTTGAAGTGCTGCCCGAAATCGAACTCCCCGCCTATGAGGGCATGGAAGTCGAAGAGGAAAAAGCGGTAGTCAAGGATGCGGAAGTGGAAGAGGTCATCGGACGCATCCTGAAAGACCGCGCGCAACTCGTTCCGGTGGACGGCAACGGCCCGGCCGTGGACGGCCAGATCGTGGAGCTGGACTTCGCCGCCTATGAGAACGGTCAGCCTCTGGAAGGCATCTCGGCGCAGAATTTCCAACTCTCGCTGGGCGAGCATCAGGCTCTTGAGGCGTTTGAAGAGCTGGTCAAGACGGTGCCTTACGGCGAGGAACGGGAAGGCGAGGTCACGTTCCCCGCGGACTTCATCGCTCCCGATCTGGCGGGCAAGACCGTGACCATGAAGGTCAAGGTGCACGCCATCAAGGAGCGCAAGCTGCCCGAACTGGATGCGGCTCTGGCCAAGACCATGGGATACGACGACGTGGAAAAACTGCGTGCCGCCATTGTGGAATCCTACATGAGCAGCCGGAAAAGCCTGAACAGGGGCGCGGCTCAGAAAACGCTGCTGGATCGGCTGCTGAAGATGGTGGAGTTCCCCCTGCCGGACGCCATTGTGGACACGCATGTCCGCAGCCTGCTGGCCGACAGGAAAAGCCGCCTGGAACGCCAGGGCAAAAGTTTGGAATCTTTGGGCAAATCTGCTGATGAACTGCGCGCCGAAGTGCTGCCTGAAGCGGAAAACATCGCTCGCGCTCAAACCTTCCTTCTGGCCGTGGCCCGCAAGGAAGAGCTGGATGTGCCGGAACAGGAAGTGGATATGCAGCTCTTTCAGTTGGCCCATCGTTCCGGAGAAGATTTCAAACAGCTTAAAGACGCCTATGTACGCACGGGCATGATTTTCACGTTGAAGGATCGCCTGTTGGCGGACAAGGCCATGGAAGCCATCTACGCCAAAGCCAGGATCGTGGAAGTGGAACCCAAGGAAAGCGCGGAAGAGGCGAGCAAGTAGCGGCGTCTTTTTTCCGTTTTCCCGCACCTGTCTGCACCAGGCCGGGTTGCCGGTACGGCGATTCGGTCTTAGATGCACGGGTGCGGGCCTTTCGTTTCTGGCGGGCACATTGCGTACGGGTGCGCTGTGCGCCTGCGGATGCCCCCGAAACGGAACGCCTCGCCGTCACGGCCGGGCGCGGACGCTGCGGGCCGTGTTCCGCAAGAGGTTTTTTGGGGCGTCGCTGCTATGCGACGTGTATATATAACAAAATTCCCGAGGTTGCCATGTCCCTTATTCCCATGGTCATTGAAACGACCGGCCGCACGGAGCGCGCCTACGATATTTATTCCCGTCTGCTCAAGGATCGCATCATTCTGCTGGGCAGTCCCGTGGACGACAACGTCGCTTCGCTCATCTGTGCGCAACTCCTGTTCCTGGAGTCTCAGGATCCGGAAAAGGAAATCAATTTGTACATCAATTCCCCCGGCGGGTCCGTCACGGCGGGAATGGCCATTTTCGATACCATGCGCTACATCACGTCACCCATCTCCACAGTATGCATGGGCCGCGCGGCCAGCATGGGGGCGTTTCTTCTGGCCATGGGCGCGCCGGGCATGCGCTACGCTCTGCCGCACAGCCAGATCATGATCCATCAGCCTTCGGGCGGATTCCAGGGGCAGGTGACGGATATTGATATCCATGCCCGTGAAATTTTACGTATGAAACAAAGCCTGAATGAACTGCTGGCCGAACGTACCGGCCGGCCCCTGGAAAAAATTGTTCAGTCCACGGAACGCGATAACTTCCTGACGCCGGAAGAAGCGCTGGAGTTCGGTCTGATCGACCGGATACTCGTTTCGCGCAAGGACATCGCGGGCAGCGACAAAGACAAAACCAACGGGTAGAGTTATGGTAAAAGAAACAAACGAAAAGGAGCAGTTGTGCTGCTCGTTTTGCGGTAAAAGCGAATATGAGGTGAAGAATCTCATCGTGCAGGATAATGCGCGCATCTGCGATGCCTGCATCGCCGTGTGCAATGAGATTATCGCCCAGCAGAATATGGAAGAAGTGAAAGGCGACGATCGCCTCCTTTCCCCCATGGAGATCAAGGAGCGTCTCGACGAGTATGTCATCGGACAGAACGACGCCAAGAAGATCCTCTCCGTGGCGGTGCACAATCACTACAAGCGCCGCCGCCCTGGGCGATGGGGTGGAGCTGGAGAAGAGCAATATCCTGCTGGTGGGGCCTTCGGGCAGCGGCAAGACGTTGCTGGCCAAAACACTGGCCCGTGTGCTCAAAGTGCCTTTCGCCATCGCCGATGCGACCACGCTGACGGAGGCCGGATATGTGGGCGAGGATGTGGAAAACATTCTGGTCCAATTGCTCCAGAATGCGGACTACGATATCGAAGCCGCTAGCAAGGGCATCATCTATATTGATGAAATCGACAAGATTTCCCGCAAGGGAGACGGGCCTTCCATCACCCGCGACGTGTCGGGCGAAGGCGTGCAGCAGGCGTTGCTGAAGATCATCGAGGGCACGGAGGCGAATATCCCCCCCAAGGGCGGGCGCAAGCATCCGCAGCAGGAATTCATCCGCATGGACACGAGCAATATCCTGTTCATTGTGGGCGGAGCCTTTGTGGGCCTGGAAAAAATCGTGGAGAGCCGCACGTCCGGCGGCGCCATGGGGTTCGGAGCCAAGGTCAAGGGCAAAGACATGCCCATGTCCGAACTGCTGGAACAGGTGCATCCCGCGGATCTGGTGAAGTTCGGCCTGATTCCCGAATTCGTGGGCCGCATTCCGGTCATCACCCATGTGGATGAATTGGGCGAGGCGGATCTGATCCGCATCCTGACCGAGCCCAAAAACGCCCTGGTGCGACAGTACCAGAAGCTGTTTGAACTGGAGAACGTGACGTTGCGTTTTACGAACAACGCTCTGAAGAGCATCGCCTCCCAGGCGACGGAACGTAAAACCGGAGCCCGCGGCCTGCGCAACGTGATGGAGCGCATCATGCTCGACATCATGTACAAACTGCCTTCCATGCAAGGCGTCCGGGAGTGCCTCGTCAACCGGGCGGTGATTGAAAAAGGCAAGGAACCTGTGCTTCTGTACGACACGGAAGATCGCGCCGCGTCCTGATGGAGGAATGCGACGCGCACAGGTCCATGCCGTCTTTTTCCGGGGGGAGAGGGGAATCATTGCAGCGACGCGTCTTCTCCTCTCCCCTGGAACTCTCCTCTTCCCTTCATAACGACTTTATTATACTCAAGTAGCGTACTTCGCCGCGTATGGGCGGATGCCGCACGTGGTTATGAGGGCCGAGTGTGCTCCGGGGGGTGTTGACGCTATGTCTTGCGGGCAAACAAAATTCTCTGGCGTCAACACGCCCCGGGAGAGAGAACCCGGGCCATATCGCACGAAATGAGAATGACCGCCGTCCGGTGGTGCAAAAGGGTTTCCCTCCGGTGTTCATTCGGGAAACGCCCTGAAGGAGAAAACGGGAATGTCAGAGTCTGCGAGCGGACGCGTCAACACGCCGGATGCCTTGGAATTGCCCCTGATGTCTCTGCGGGAAGTGGTCATGTTCCCCAGATCCATCATGCCGCTGTTCGTGGGGCGTGAGGCATCCATCAAGGCTATCGAGGCCGGTCTGGCCGACTACGGCAAAAAGATATTTCTTGTGGCGCAGCGTGAACCGGATACGGAAAAACCGGCTCCCGGAGATCTGTACTCCGTGGGCGTGGTCAGCAAGGTTCTCCAGTTGCTGCGTTTGCCCGACGGCACCATCAAGGTGCTGTTCGAGGGGCTGCATCGGGCGCGCTGGG
>CASQEL010000126.1 GCA_949427775.1 uncultured Desulfovibrionaceae bacterium | reverse complement strand
GCGCCATCGACCGTGCGACGCTGCCCCCGTTGGCCAACTACTGGGCGCCCGGCGTTTCCGTAAGCGGGCTGCACGAACTGGTGGGCAATGCCCTGATCATGACGGGCGAATGCAAGCGCACCATGGACCTTCGTCAGGAAGATCTGCCCGGCGTGACCGAGGAGGACGAATAGCATGTACAACGCCAAATACGTCATTGTGGGGATCATAGTCTTCGCGGTGCTCTTCACCACGCCTTTCTGGTTCGGCGCGGGCAGCGGCGCGTACAAACGCCCCGACGTGGTGCTGCCCAAGGGTGAAACAGAGTGCGTGGAGCCGGTCGAATACATGCGCGCCGAGCACATGCAACTGCTCAATACCTGGCGCGACGAAGCCCTGCGCAACGAACGGCGCGTCTATGTTTCGTCCACCGGCAAGAAATGGGAAATCAGCCTGCAGAACACCTGCATGAAATGTCACGACAACAAGGCGGACTTCTGTGACAAGTGCCATGTGTCCAACAGCGTGTACCCGTACTGCTGGACGTGCCATGTGGCTCCGGGGGGGAATAAATAATGAACAACGGCAGAAGAAACTTCCTTAAAATCGCGGGGATTTCCGCGTTCGCGCTGGGCAGCGGCGCGGCGGCGACCCTGATGGGCGGCGCGCCGGCCGAAGCCGCGGGCATCGGCTCGTATGAAGAAAGTTCCAGGGCGCTGCACGCCAAACGCTGGGCCATGGTCATCGACACGCGGAAATTCCGCACCAAAGCCGATTTCGACAAGGTCATCCGCGCCTGCCACACCTACCATAACGTGCCTGACATCCCCACGGAACAGGACATCAAGTGGATGTGGACGGATACCTACGATCATGTCTTCACCGACGACATGAACGAGCAGCTTCCCAAAAAGATGTTGCAGGACAAGTATCTGCTGCTTTGCAACCACTGCACCAATCCGCCGTGCGTGCGCGTGTGCCCCACGCAGGCGACCTTCAAGCTGGAAAACGGCATCGTGGCCATGGATTTCCACCGCTGCATCGGCTGCCGTTTCTGCATGGCGGGGTGTCCCTACGGCGCGCGCAGCTTCAACTACATGGATCCGCGCAAATATCTCTCGGACCCGGTGCCCAATCCCAAGTATCCCACCCGTATGCCCGGCGTTGTGGAGAAATGCAGCTTCTGCGTGGAGCGTTTGGCCGTCGGTCTGCAACCGGCGTGTGTGGAGGCTTCCGGCGGGGCTATCCTCTTCGGCGACCTGAACGACCCCCAATCGGTGGTCCGCAAGGCACTGGCGGAAAACTACAGCATCCGGCGCAAGCCGTCGCTGGGCACCCAACCCGGTGTCTACTACCTTGTCTAGGGAGGATGAGCCATGGTTGAAAAACTCCTCAAGGGCCCAAAATGCTACTACATGTGGCTGCTCTTTCTGGTAGCGGTCATCGCCGTCTGCGGCCTGGTGTACATCCAGCAGCTCATGCAGGGCCTGACCGTCACGGGCATGAGCCGCAATGTCTCCTGGGGGCTGTACATCTCCCAGTTCACATACTTCGTCGGCGTGGCCGCCTCGGCCGTCATGCTGGTGTTGCCCGCGTATTTTCACCATTACAAGCAGTTCAAGCGCATGATCATCTTCGGCGAGTTCATGGCCATCGGGGCCGTGGTCATGTGCGCTCTGTTCATCGTGGTGGACCTGGGACAGCCCCAGCGCATGGCCAACGTCATGCTGCATCCCTCGCCCAATTCCGTCATGTTTTATGACATGATCGTGCTGATCGGCTATCTGTGCCTCAACGCCGTCATCGGCTGGGTCACGCTGGAAGCCGAACGTCTGGACGTGGATCCGCCCAAATGGATCAAGTATCTGATCTACCTGTCCATCATCTGGGCCTTCTCCATCCACACCGTGACCGCGTTCCTGTACGCCGGTCTGCCCGGCCGCCATTACTGGCTGACGGCCATCATGGCCGCCCGCTTCCTGTCTTCGGCGTTCTGCTCCGGCCCGGCCATTCTGCTGCTGCTGGTCCTGGGGCTGAAGCGTCTGACAGGTTTTGATCCCGGCAAGGAAGCCGTCAAGACCCTGACCGTGATCATCACCTATGCCATGTGCATCAACGTGTTCTTCTATCTGCTGGAAGTCTTCACCGCTTTCTACAGCGGCATTCCCGGACATCAGCATCCGCTGGTGTATTTGTTCGCCGGTCATGGCGGCAGCGTGCCGTGGGTGACCTGGTGCATGTGGGCCGCGGTGATTCTGGCCATCGGCTCCCTGTGCGTGCTGATTCCGCCCAAGCTGCGTGAGAACATGAATCTGCTTCCGTGGGCGCTGGGCGCGCTGGTCATCGCCAGCTGGATCGACAAGGGCCTGGGCCTGCTGATCGGCGGTTTCACTCCCACGCCGTTTGAAACCTTCACCAACTATATGCCCACTCTGATGGAAGTGATGGTGGCTCTCGGCGTATACGCCATCGGGCTGCTGGTCATCTCCCTGTTGTGGAAAATCGCGCTGGATGTGAAGAAGGAAGCCGGCAACTTCTAGTCGCTGATTCCCTCTTTGTTTTGAAAAAGCCCGCGTCGCAGGATGCGGGCTTTTTCGCTTCCACGTTCTCCCACGGGAACATTTCACGGAAATGCTTTTTGAAAACGCGCGTGATGCTATCCATGTCGCGGGGGCGCTTGACTTTTTTTGTCCGGACTGGAAAGTATCAGAAAGTTTCCATCGTTTCGGAAGCCGGCGGTCCCGCGACGCGTGTTGGACTGTACATCGCTTGCGACCGATAGTATTCTCGTAAAAAGGATATATGCTTCGGAGCATTCCGATGATGCCGTGACGGCATGCTGCGGTCGCAGTACATGTCAGTCCGCCATGCGCGGGGCGGAATCATGAGCCCGCCCTGGCGGAGCCGGAGTGTTCCAAACTTTAAAAATGCTCGGAAGGAGCGCAGGATGACCCAGCCTTTCAAGGATGCCATCTCTCTCTGCAAAATACTGCTTCGCAACGGCTACGACGCCCATGTGATCAACGCTCCCCTCCAGGAGCAGATCCTGAAAGGACGCAAGGACGCTGCTATCGACATCGCCTGCGAACCTGACTTTGAAACGCTGAGCAAACTCATTCCCAACGTGGAGGCCACGGCGGACGAACGTTCCATCGGCATCCTTCGGGAAAACGGGGCGACATACCGCTTTTATGCGCTGGAAACGGAAGATTCCGGCCATCCCGAACTGGCGCTGCTGCGCATCACGCCCCACATGCTGGCGGATATGGCCCCTGAAAAACGCCTGCAGATGCGCCTGACGGGGTTCGGCGCTCCGGCGGATTCGGGGGGCGTGTACGAGGGGTTTGAGGATGTTCACGGCGGCGAAATCCGCCTGGCGGGTCTGCCGGATGAAACATTGCGCCACAATTATCTGCTGGCCATCCGCGCGTTGCGTTTTGCCGCCAACTTCGACGTGCCGGTGGAACCCAATTCCTGGCTGGCTATCGTTCGATCTTCCACGCGGGTGCTGGATTATGTGCCCATGGGCGACATCATGAACGAATGGCGCAAGGTCGCTGCGGAATCTCTGTGGAAGTTCGTACAATTGCTGTATGACGCGCATATCCTGCAAGGGCTCATCCCTGAGGTCGCCGCTCTCTCCTGCATTCAGCAACAGCGGAATGATGACGACAGCAAGCCGGAAACGGTTTTCGCGCACACGCTGGAATGTATGCGCCGGTATCCGGAGGAAGAATTTCATCACGACTGGCTGGGCACCATGGCCATGATGTTCCACGATGTGGGCAAGCTGTATACCGGAGAATTTTTCAACGGCCAGTGGACATTCTACCAGCACCACCGCGTCGGGGCCAAAGTGACGCGCAAGATTCTGCGCCGCCTGCATTTCCTGCCTGAAGACATCGACCTGCTCTGCCATCTGGTACGTTACCATATGCGCTTCCATTTCATGCTGACGGACAGGGGCATCCGGCGTTTCAAGGCGCTGGACGAGTATCCGCGCCTTATGGAGATGACCAGAGCCGATATCAAGGCCCGCGACGGCAGCTACACCTATTTCAACCACAACCGCAAATATCTTGCCCGGGCGGAAACGCCGGAACAGATGCTGGAACCCTTGCTCAACGGCAATCAGATTATGGAGTTCACGGATCTGCCTCCGGGCCCCATGGTCGGCGTCATCCGCGATGCGCTGCTCCAGGCGCAGATTGCGGGCGAGGTGACGGATTTGGAGAGCGCCGTAACCTTTGTGCGCTCTTATAAACAGAAAAACGTCGTATAATCCCGGCGAGATCCGGCGTTTCATATGCGCCGGGCCCCGCTGTTGTTCGCGGCTGCGGGCGGCGCCGACAGCATGGGGGAGGACGGAATCCTTGAAGGATTCCGTCCTCCCCCATGAATATCCTCCTCTTCACACGACACGCATGAAAGATCTTCTCAACTGCACATATCCTGAATTGGAAGCGTTTATGACCGAAGAGTTGGGCGAGCCGCGTTTCCGCGCTCAACAGGTCTGGCAATGGTTGTGGCAAAAGATGGCCCGTGATTTCGACGCCATGACCAACGTGTCCAAAGCGACACGCGCCCGTTTGGCGGAAACGGCGGAAATCCGCTGGCCTGAAGTGGCCGGAAGAGAACAGAGCAGCGACGGCACCATCAAATTTCTGCTGCGCTTGTCTGACGGAGCGTTGGTGGAAACCGTGCTGATACCGTCGGAATCCCGCGACGGCGTGGTGCGTACGACGCAGTGCCTTTCCAGTCAGGTAGGCTGCGCCATGGGATGCACGTTTTGCAGCACCGGAAGCATGGGGTTTGAGCGCAATATGACCATGGGAGAAATTCTGGGACAGATTCTGGTGGCCCGCGAGCACTTGGGCGACGCCAGGCCGGACCATCCCAAACTGCGCAACCTGGTGTTCATGGGCATGGGCGAACCGTTGCTGAATCTGGAGCAGGTGCTGCGCAGCCTGGAGACGTTGAACAATCCCAACGGGCTGAGTTTTTCGCCACGGCGGATTACCGTTTCCACCTGCGGCATCGAAAAGGGACTGCGTGAGCTGGGAGATTCGGGGCTGGCCTACCTTGCTGTGTCCCTGCATGCCCCTACGCAGGAACTGCGGGCCGAAATCATGCCCAAAGCGGCCCGCTGGCCTCTGGAAAAGCTGATCGCCACGCTGGAATCCTATCCGCTGAAAACACGGGAGCGTGTGACCTTTGAATATTTGCTCCTGGGGGGCATCAATGACGGCCCGGAACAGGCGCGCGAACTGGTACGCCTTGTGTCCCGCGTCAAAGGCAAGCTCAATCTCATCGTGTACAATCCGGCGGAAGGCGCGCCCTATGCGGCGCCCACGCGGGAACGAGTTCTTGCCTTCGAGCAATATTTGTGGGATCATAATATTACGGCCATTATCCGCAAGAGCAAGGGACAGGATATCAAGGCTGCCTGCGGACAATTGAAAGCGTCGCGCATAGCGGAATCAGGATGGGACGAAGGTGCGCGCCTGCCGGTGGAAACCGCATGTTGCAATGAGCAGGGCGCGTCGTTATAAAAAAGATGATGAGTCGCGCAACGGGAGCGGTATTGCAGCCGTGTTCAACAATATGGCCGGAACGTCATATACGGAGATGTGGTCATGTATTACGATTTGCTTGTGCATGTGGATCTGGCGGATGAACAGCGTTTCAAAATGGCGCTGACCAACATCAATTTTTACCGGGCGGGGTTGCCGGGCGAAACATATACCGTCGTTTTGCTGGCCAATGCGGGGGCTGTGCGTTTTTTGAAGCGGGAAGATAATGAAAATGCCGACGCCCTGCGCGGGCTTGCTGAAGCGGGAGTGATGTTCAAGGTTTGCGCCAACGCGCTGCGGCTTCACGGTATTGCTCCGGAAGCTCTTTTGGATTTTGTGGAAGTCGTGCCCGCAGGCGTGGTGGAAATCGTCCGTCTGCAGCGGGAAGGTTTCGCGTACGTCAAACCTTGACCTCCTCCCCCGCCTGAAGTCGAGGAATTCCCGGCGGAAGCAATCCTGCAATTGCCCCGTGAAGGGAGAGGTTTTACGGCGCGTTCAGAGCATTTTAACGTGAAAATACCATGTTGGCCTCCTACGCCATGATTTTCTTGGCATTATGCCAATGTATGGGTTCGAGGCCAACATGGTATTTTCAGGTTGAAATGCGCTCTTGGGGGCTGCTCGCCCCCAAACCCCTCGGCAGGGGAATGATTCCCCTGCACCCCCAATGGCCGGCCGGCGCTTTGCGCCGGCCGGCAAAATGGGGGGACTGAACAATCCGGGGGGGC
>CASQEL010000125.1 GCA_949427775.1 uncultured Desulfovibrionaceae bacterium | reverse complement strand
TCGACCTTGGCGAGTTCGGTTTCCAGAGCCGTGCGGTTTTTGGCGGTGGCGAAGTCGCTGATGACTTTGGCGTCGTATTCCAGGCCGGGCCGGGCCGCGGTGCTGTTGCGGAAGGCCACCACCGCGAAGCCCACGTCGTCGGCCAGTTTGTCTTTCTCCAGATTGTCGTAGATGGAGCGGATGACGTTGAGGCTCTGCTCGATGTACGGCTTCATGGAAATGGTGGTGTCGATGACGAAGGCGATAGCCGTGCGCGGCGTGCCGTCGCCTTTTCCGGCGGCGGCGTTTTTTCCGCCCGTGCCGGGATCTATGGAGGCCACCTTGAGGAATTTGACGCCTTCAAAAGGATCGGCCATGCTCAAAATGGGCATCAGATAGAAACGCCTGGAGGAAACCGCGCCCTGATGATCCGGCGGTTCCATGGCCAGCACGGGCAACTGTGGCGTCGGGGCGTCGCTTTTGCCGATCCCGGCAAGAGTTTTTTCCAGGGAAGCGAGTTGCTGTTCCATATCCCCGGCGTTGCACAGATCCGCCAGGGCGTTTTCCGTCTTGAAAAAAAGCACCGGCGCGCGGGCGGCCCGATCTGTGAACAGCAGCGTCAGTGATTGATTCCAGGCCGTGGTCCGGGCGGCCTCCAGCCAGCCCAGCGGCGGATTGCCCGCCGGACCGACTTCCAGCCAGCCGTTGTCGCGGGCGTAGACGTAGAGCACGGTAAAAGGCTTGACGTCGGCCTGAACCGCGGGAGCGGCGGCATCGGGTTTTTGGAGAATGCGCGCTCCCGGATGGGTGATCACCCGCTGATACAACGTTTTTTTGCCTTCCTGAAGCAGCGGGGCGCGTTCCGTCGCGCCTGTCGGATCGGCGAAGACGGCGGTCAGGAGAGAAAGACACAGACAGAAAAGGGATACAGTGCGCAACATGGGGAACTCCGAAAGGATCATTCCGTGGGCAGCGGCAGCACGCCGAACCACTTTTGATAGAGTTGATTGATGGTGCCGTCGATGGTCATCCGCTGCAGGGCCGTGTTGACCGCCGTCCGGAGTTCGGTGCGGTTTTTGGCGAATCCGTAGGCGTAGGTCTGGGGCGCGAACACATCGTCCAGGACCACGACTTTTTCTTTGCCCATGATGCGGGCAAACCCTTGCAGCATGGGCAGATCCCGCACCACGGCGTCGGCCTTGCCGGACAACAGGGCATCATAAATGGCCCGCTCGTTTTCCAGGGCAAGCACGACGCCGCCTTTATTGGTGGCGAAGATATACTGTTCGGCGGTGCTGCCCTTGGGCACGACGATGACTTTGCCGTTGAGATCCTTGCGGGTGCTGATGCGGGCATCTCCGGCGCGCACCATAATCCCCAATGCGGAATGGAGGTAGGGGATGGAAAACGAAAAACGGCCGGCGCGTTCCGGTGTGACGCTGATGTTGGACAGAACCATGTCGCATCGGTTGTCCGCCAGTCCGGCCAGCGCCGTAGCCAGATCCGTGCCCTGATAGGTGAACGATTCCCGGAGCTGCATGGCCTCCCACATATCGACGTCGAAGCCGATCAGCGTGTGTTCGCGGTTGTAAAAGGCAAAGGGCGTATTGTGCTCGACGACGCAAAGCGTGAGCGGTTTGCCTTCTTCGGCGAAAGCGGGCGTCGCCATGAGCGGCCAACAGCAAAACATGAGAAAAAGTATTGCGCAACGCATGCGGCTCTCCTTATTTCCAGGCCGCCAGAGCGGCTTTCGCGGCGGCGTCGCCCTTGGCGGCCGCGGCTTCGGCCCAGGCGCGGAGCGCCGCCAGCGCGGCTTCGGCTCCGGCATGCCCGTTGTCACGGGCTTTCATGTACCACAGGCGCGCCTGGATCGGATCCGCCGCGATGCTTCCCTTGGGATGGGTGTCCGCCGGATCGTAAAACGCCGCCAGACGGAACATGGCTTCGGCATTCCCTTTCTGGGCCGCGTCTTCCACCAGCAGAAACGCGGCGTCGGCGGCCTCGGGCGTCGTCATGCCCCGGGCCAATGCCAGACTTCCGGCCGCGTCGCCTCCGGATTTGAGATGCTCGCGCGCCACGGTCAACGGTGGAGGAACGGGCCGCGTCGTCGTGGTTGTGGAGGGCGCGGGCTGTGCGGAGGCGCTCTGCGTCGGCGCGTCGGCGGGGGGGCGGGCTCCGGGCGTCTCGACCGGGCGCGGCAGGAACCACCAGACCGCCCCTCCACACAGGAGAAGGAGAACCGGAATGCCCAGCAGCAACAGCGCCTTACCGCGCGGCCGGGGCTGCGGTTCGGTCGCGGGCGGGCGCATATCCAGGGGCGCTTCGGTTGCGGCTGGGGACATCTCCAGGGGCGGCTCGGGTTTCGGAGCGGGCGGTTCCGGCGCGGGAGCCGGGGGAGGAGGCGTCGGACGCGCCGTGACAATGCCCTGTCCGCCGTCCAGGCTGGAGTAGACGAGATCCCGCACCGTCAGGGCGCAGACCCCCGTGTTCCCGGCGCGCACCGTCAGGCGGTAGGTGTCCAGGGCGTCCATGTTGTCCACTATGGCGGGCCCCACGGCCAGGCGCAGACTGCCGCCGTCGGCATCCCAGGCGTCCGGTCGCAGCGCCGTCTCCGCCTCCTGCCAGCCGTTGGGCGACAGGGACAGGCCGTCGGAGGCCCGATGCAGCAGAAAAGAGGGTTCCCGGGTCGCCTCGACTCCGGAAATATCAATGATCCCGAAGCCGGGACCTTTGGATGGGTCGCTGTGCAGCGTAGCGCGCATGACGGTGGCTCCTATCCTCGCAGGCTGGTCAGGATATCCCGCAGCCGGTTGTTCTGTTCCGTGTCAATGACGGTTTCGCCGTCGAAATCCACATTGGCGATGACGGCATGCACCAGAGCCCGCAGCCAGTCCGTGTACCAGGCCCGGTCGTAGGGAGCCTGCTCCTCTCCGATGCGCGGTTGTCCCTGCACGGGCGGCGGCGGAGAAAAGAGGGTAAAGGAACGCCCGGCGAAAAGGATGGTGCGGGCCGCCGCATCCTGAAATCGGGGGTCGTGCCCCAGCCAGTCCACAAAGGCGTTGATGGCGTCGGCGGCCAGGCTGACCTGTTTCCAGATCAGTCGATCGCGGGCGATGTTGCCGTATCCGGCGGCCCGGCGCAGGTCCGCTTCCATGCGCTCGCGCAGGCGCAGGCGGGCCACGGATGTGGTCAGTTCATGCACGAACAGGCCGAATTCCCGCGCGGGGAAGTGAAAACGGGCTTGAGCGGCGGGATCGGAGGCCAGGGCGTGAAGACGTTCCGCCCAGTGATGCAGCACCAGCGCGGCGAAGCGGCCCGCCTCGTCCCGGATTTCGGCCGCGTCCCCGGCCGCATCCTCCGAAACCGCGGCGGCATCGGCCGCCGGAGCGGCATCGCCGAAAAGATCGCCCAGAATATCGTCGGCGGAAACGTGCGCGCCCACCACGGTCCGGCGAGGCGTCTCGGTTTCTTCGCGCAGCATCCGCTGCTCGGCGCGGAAATACAGATCGTACAGCTCATGATCCGTCACCTGCAAGGCGCGCAGGAAGACGCCGAACTGCTGGGCCTCGGCCATGGCCGCCAGAACGGCGGCCAACTGTCGGGAAAGCTGTTCCTTGCGCCGCCGTTCTTCTTCCCTGTCGTCGGTTTTCCAGTGCGGCGTCAGTTCTGTGCTCAGGCGTTCCCGCCATTCGGCCAGGGTGACGGCGATCTGTTCCCGCTTGAGGGCGGGGTTGCACAGCGGACGCAGTTTTTCGCGCAACAGGGCCACGCCGCCGTCGTTCAGGGCCATGGCCGCTTCCCAGACGCGGACGGGATCGGCCACATGGGTTCGGACCAGATCGGAGTGCAGAAAAGCCTGTTTCACTTCCTCGACGTAGGCTTCCTGCTCGGGGCGGACGCCGCTTTCCCTGTCGCCGTCGAAGGTGAAGATGGCCTCGCTGCGGAAATTGGGGTTGCGCAGCAGAAAGACATTGTTGAAGGGGCCGGAGCCGTCCCAGTTGGTGGGCCAGTCGTGTTGCTTGCCGAAAAAGTCCAGCAGCGAGGACTGGAGACGGGTATTCCAGCGTGATTCCACCGAGGGCGTGCCTTTTTTTTTCTCGAACTCCATGTCCATCTTGGTGAGCACGAAGAACAGAGCCGGGGGCCTGCCCGCGCGGCGGGTCGGGGTTTCGCCGTGGGCGGCCACGATCCAGTCGTATACGGCGCGGGGCAGATCCTGCACTTCCTGATTGCCGGGGCCGATGCACAGCAGCATGCCGGTCAGTTCGCGTTCGGCGCAGTAACGCTCGAACAGATAGGCCACCTTGCCCCGCAGGAACAGATTTTCCAGCGTGCCCTCGCGGGCCAGCTCCCGGCGGAGATCCTCCAGCTTGAGTCGGGAGCGGTAGCCGGGGAAGTCCAGCAGATCCGTGTAGTCGAAAAAATCGTCGGGTTTTTCCCGCATGTAAATAGTGATTTCCGCTGTCAGCGCGGTAATCAGGCGGCGAGGCAGAGAGGTCGAGCGTCCCTGCGCTCCGGCCACGGGAAGGGTGTCGTCGCTGGGGGCGTCGGCGGGGCCGGCGTTCAGCCCGTTCCCCAGGCCCTTGAGCAGGGCCACGTCGATGATGCTGGAACGGCGGGGAATCAGGGCGTCGATGGGGCAGAAGGCTTCAGCCGGATTGCCCAGGTCGCGCAGAGCCGCGCAGAGTCGGAGAAACAGCGCGTTGAACTCGGGCACGGAATCCCAGATCAGGCCGAACAGCTCCGCCCGGTCTTCCAGGGGCAGGCGGGGCGCCAGCTCCGCCGCGCGCACCCAGTACCCCCGTTGCAGCAACTGCACGCGGGGGCGGGAGGCAAAGCCCTTGTTCAGGTATTCGCGCAGTTCTTCCACGTCGTCGGCGTCCGGCGCGGCGATGTCCCCTGCCGGCGAGGAGGCGCGCTGTTCCAGGCTGTCCAGTGCGCTTGACAGGGCATCCTGATCCGGAGCTTCCTTGTGCTCGCAGTCCGCGTAGTAGGTGTTGGCGAGCACGCGCGCCACGTCCGTTTCGGACAGCAGGCGCAGGCGGATGGGAAAGCCCGCGGGCATGCCCCGCGGGGGAGTGGTGGTGAAGCGGGTCACCAGCCCGGTGGATTCCTTGCCGCCCTCCGGATTGATTTCCGTAATGAAGTCGTGGGTTTTTCCGGCGAAGTCGGCTAACAGCGCCCCTTTGGCGTCACGGGCCATCGCCGAGATCAGATAGGATTTGCCTGACTGGCTGGGGCCGAACACGCCCACGCACATTTTGCGCAGCGCCGCTGCTTCGCATTTGCGGAACAGCCGTCCGGCCCGGCGCATGTCGGCGCGTAGCGCGTCGTATTCGCTGCGCACGTTTTCCCTGTTGTCGTCCAGCCAGGACAGGGCGCGGTCGGTCGTGGCCGCCAGTTCGCGGCACTGTCGGGCCAGTTGTTGATCTTCCTGCTGCATGGGAACCCTGCCTGTTAAAATGTGCCCGCGTCCACACGACGCCGGGAAGTTCCGAAGTACGGCGGCCTCATTGAACGCGGCCGATCCTGTGTATATCACTTGTCCAATAGATATACATGATTTTTTCCATACCCGTCCGGGAGAGAGGTCCGAGTTTTCCGGAATCCGGTTATCCCGCCAGGGTCACGGTGCCCGTGTCCAGCCAGTAGCCTTCGTCCAGGGGCAGAGTCTGGAGCCGGATTTCCAGATCCCGCCGGTCCACGCTGTTGCCCTGCCGAGCCAGGATGCCGTCGATGCGGAATTCGCCTTCGTCCCGATCGCTGTTTTCCGAGGGCGTGTCGTCCCAGACTTCGGCCACGCTCAACCGCACGGAGACGTCATAGGGCAGACGGCCCGAAGCGCGGGCGCGGGCTTCTTCGGTGGCGAAGGTCAGCAGATGGTACCGGGTCGTGGGCCAGCGTTCGGCGTCCAGTTGGCGGTAGCCGATGGCCAGCGGCCCTCCGAAGGCCACCTTGCGTTCCAGTTCCACGCCCTTGCGGCTGTCCACATCCACTTCAAACCAGACCTTGGGACGTCGCAATTGGCCGTTGATGTCCGTTTCACCCACATAGCGGGCGGTGGAGGTGAGCCCCAACGCTCCGGCGTCAAAGGAAAACCCTTCCAGATGTCCTTCGGCCAGGGCGCAGAGAATGGCCCCCACCACCACCGTGGTTTTGGGATCGGTGATCCGTCCCAGAACATCGGCAAAGGGGTACCAGGCCCCCACATGGTACTGGCGCATGGGCACGATGCGATCCGGAGGCACGGGCAGTTTGGCCAGCACCGGGGCCACCACGCCGCTCCAGACGCTGGGGCGTCCGGTGAGCAGCAGCAGATCGCAGTCGTAGAGGTGCGCCGGTTCGCAGAG
>CASQEL010000124.1 GCA_949427775.1 uncultured Desulfovibrionaceae bacterium | reverse complement strand
GTGTGGGGCGGAGCCCCACATCTTTTGGAGCATTTCAACCGTGAACTGCTCTATTGCGGGACGTCGCCGCTTTTCATGGACAGCGCAATACGCCTGCGCCGCGCGTCCACATCAAGCACTGTAACCGTCACTTCCTGGTGCACGCTGACGACCTCGGCGGGGTTTTTCACGAAGCGATCCGCCAGGCGGCTGATATGCACCAGCCCATCCTGATGTACCCCGATATCCACAAACGCGCCGAAGGCCGTGACGTTGGTCACGATGCCCGGCAGACGCATGCCCGGTCGGAGATCCTCAAGACCATGCACGCCCTCGGCAAAGGAAAAGAGTTTGAAGGCCGGACGCGGATCACGGCCGGGCTTTTCCAGTTCGGCCAGAATATCGGTCAGTGTGGGCAACCCCACAGCGCCGGAGACATACCGCCGGAGATCGATGCTCCGTCGCAGTTCAGGACGCGCCATGAGATCCGCCACGGCGGCTCCGCAATCGCGAGCCATGGCCTCCACCAACGGATAGGATTCCGGGTGCACGGCGCCGGCGTCCAGAGGATTCGTCCCCTCCCTGATGCGCAGAAATCCCGCCGCCTGCTCAAATGCCTTGGGACCGAGTCTGGGCACGTCGAGCAGCTCCTTGCGGGAGGAAAACGGACCGTTTTTATACCGCCAGGCAACGATATTTTTGGCCAGCGTCGGCCCCAGGCCGGACACGTAGGTCAACAGTTGTTCGCTGGCGGTATTGACCTCCACGCCCACGGCGTTGACGCAGCTTATCACCACGTCATCCAGACAACGCTTCAGCGCCGCCTGATTCACGTCGTGCTGGTACTGCCCCACGCCGATAGCCTTGGGATCGATCTTCACCAATTCGGCCAGCGGATCCATGAGCCGCCGCCCGATGGAAATCGCCCCCCGGTAGGTGAGATCCAGATCCGGAAATTCGGCCCGCGCCGTTTCGGAGGCCGAATATACCGAGGCTCCGCTTTCGCTCACGGGCACCACGGGCACCTCGGCGGGCCAGCCGGGCAGTTCGCGCAGAAACTGTTCCGTCTCGCGTCCGGCCGTGCCGTTGCCCACGGCCGCCACTTCCGCTCCGTGCGCCTGGAGCAGACGCAGCACCGTCTCTCCGGCTTCGGCGCGGGCGGCGGCGGAACCGGCGTGCGGATTGACGGTGGCATATTCCAGCAGCGCCCCTTCCCGGCTCAGACAGACAATCTTGCAGCCGGTGCGAAAACCGGGGTCCACGGCCAAGACGCGACGGGCCCCCAAAGGAGGAGCCAGCAGCAATGTGCGCAGATTATCGGCAAAAACCCGGATAGCCTCGGCGTCGGCCCGCGTCTTCAGCGTCGCCCGCAATTCCGTTTCCAGAGCCGGGGCCAGCAAGCGCCTGTAACCGTCGTCCACGGCCGCCTGCACTTTGCGACCGCACGGGCTGTCGTTCAGCACGAACATCCGTCGCAGCAGCCGCAAGGCGTCTTCTTCCCGCCGGGGGCGCAACCGCAGCCGCAGCACGCCTTCGGCCTCTCCCCGGAACAGGGCCAGAATCCGGTGCGAGGGAGCCTTGGCCGCCGGTTCTTCCCAGGCGAAATAATCGCGGAATTTGGCCCCCTCCTCTTCTTTGCCCTTGACCACGGCGGCGGACAACACGCCGTCACGGGCCAGCAAGGAACGCAGGCGTTTGCGGGCCGTCGCATCTTCCGCCACCCGCTCGGCCAGAATGTCCCCGGCTCCGGCCAGCGCGGCGGCCGTATCCGGCACGGCGCGGGCGGCTTCCGTATCCGGGGGCGTCACATACGCGGCGGCCGCCTGTTCGGGCAGCACGCCGCGATCCTGACGCAACAGGAGCTCCGCCAGCGGCGCCAATCCCCGTTCCCCGGCCATGGAAGCGCGGGTTCGCCGTTTGGGCCGGTACGGCAGATAACAGTCTTCCAGGGCGGTCATGGTTTCGGCCGCCGTCAGCGCGGCGCGCAGCGCATCCGTCAGCAACCGTCGCTCTTCCAGCGAACCCAGCATGGCCTCGCGCCGTTTATCCAGCTCTCGCAGAGCATCCAGGCGATCACGCACAGACGTCACGGCCACCTCATCCAGACTGCCCGTCGCCTCTTTCCGGTAACGGGCGATAAACGGCACCGTGGCATCCTCAGCCAACAATCGGGCCACAGCCGCTACCTGTTCGGGCCGAATCCGGAGTTCGTCGGCGATACGCTGCTCGTGAGTCATGGTCATGGCATATCCTTAGAGAATTTTTTATCTTTATATGTAATTGCGCGCCGCGGCAACGACAGCGGCGGTCAGACGGCGCGTGTCTTCTTCGGATACTGTATAGGGCGGCATAAGATACATCAGACGACCGAAAGGACGTATCCAGACCCCCTGGGATACAAAAAACGCCTGGAGACGGGCCATATCCACGGGGCGTTGCGTTTCCACCACGCCGATTCCGCCCAGAATCCGCACGTCGGCCACGCCGGGCAGCGCGCGGCAGGGCGCAAGTCCCTGGCTCAGCCACTGTTCCAGCGCCGCCACCCGCTCCCGCCAGGGCGACTCCAGCAGCAGATCCAGACTTGCTCCGGCCACGGCGCACGCCAACGGGTTGCCCATGAACGTGGGGCCGTGCATGAACACCCCGCCCCGCGCGGAAATGCCCCGCGCCACGGCGGCTGTGGCCACAGCGGCCGACAAGGTCATGGTTCCGCCGGTCAGGGCCTTCCCGATACAGAGGATATCCGGACTGACGCCCGCCCATTCCGCCGCGAAAAATCTGCCGGTACGGCCGAAGCCCGTCGCGATTTCATCAAAAACAAGCAACACGCCGTGCTGATCGCAGAGCCGCCGCAGGCGACGCAGGTATTCGGGGTGATAGAACCACATGCCGCCCGCTCCCTGCACCACGGGCTCCAGGATAACGGCGGCGACAGCCGGACCATGCTCCGCCAGGGCCGCTTCCACAGCGGCCATACAGGCCGGATCGAAAGGAGCGTCGAAACGGCAGGACGGGCGCTCCACAAAAATCTGCCGGGTCAGCATGCCGGTGAACAGGGAGTGCATGCCGTTGACCGGATCGCACACGGACATGGCTCCGAACGTATCGCCGTGATAGCCGCCGCGCGGGGCCAGAAAGCGCGTGCGCCGCGTCTCCCCGCGGGCCTGCTGGTATTGCAGGGCCATTTTAAGCGCCACTTCCACCGCCACGGATCCGGAATCGGCCCAGAACACGTGTTCCAGCCCCGGCGGCAACAGCGGCAGCAGACGTTCGGCCAGACGCACGGCGGGATTATGGGTCAGGCCGCCGAACATGACGTGCGCCATGCGCGCCGCCTGCTCCTGCAATGCTCCCACCAGCCGGGGGTGACTGTAGCCGTGCACGGCGCACCACCAGGAAGCCATGCCGTCCACCAGTTCCCGACCGTCGCGCAGACGGATGCGCGTACCGCGCGCGGCCACGGCCTCGTACACGGGCAGGGGATTTGTGGCCGAGGTATAGGGATGCCAGAGATGGCGGCGATCGAAGTCCAAAAGCGCATCGTTGGCCGATCCGCCGGACGGCGACGCGGGAGAACGGGGAGCGGGCCGGGAAGCCGCCGCTTCCGGCAGTTCGAGAAAATCCGGCGGTTCGAGGGCGTCGGCCAGAACATTCCAGGCGGCGCGCCGCGCAAGCGCGTCGGCGGCGGCCAGATCGGCCATAAAGGGCAATTCCCGCAGCGCGGCTTTCCCCTGACGGCGCAGCACCTCCACATTGTCGCGCAACAACAGCCTCCGGGCGATATCCTCCACACAACCTTCCGACAGATCGCTCGCCGCCCGTGCGCCCGCCCCGGACTGCGGCGGGAGGTCTGTCCCCTCCTCCACGGACGGCATCAGGGCGTTGCAGACGATGCCCGCCACGCGCAGCCCCCGCGCGCGCAGCGCCTGCAACGTCAGCAGGGCATGGTTGATGGCTCCGAGGCGGTTGGCCGCCACAAGCAACACCGGCAGATCCAGGGCCGCCATGAGATCCAGCATGGACTCATCGTCATTGAGCGGCACGGCCGCTCCTCCCGCCCCTTCCACCAGGGCAAAGGCGCCGTCCCGGCAGGCGTCGCCCACAGCGGACGCCAGATCGGCGGCGGTCAGCCGACGCCCTTCACGGGCGGCGGCCAGATGCGGCGATACCGGCAGACGAAAACGCTCCAGGGTCACGGCCACAGGAGACACGGATGAAGCCGCCCACTCTCCCGCGGCATCCATATACAGTCGGGCGTCGCCCGCAAGGCCGGTTTCCGGCACGCCGGTCTGCACGGGTTTCACGGCCCGCGCCCGCACGCCGCGCCGCAGCAGCGCCCGCAACAACGCCGCCGTCACCACGGTTTTGCCCGCGTCCGTATCCGTTCCCGTCACGAACACCCCCCGCAGGAAACCCCCATCCGTCATCCTCCGCGTCTCATGGCGCGCGCTCATGCCGCCACCTCCAGTCCCTGGGCCCGGATCATGGCCAGGTCGCCGTCCAGCGCCCGGCCCGCCGTCGTCAGATAATCTCCGGTCATCAGGGCATTGGCTCCGGCCGCGAACAGTTCCTCCTGCCGGTTTCCCAGCACCAGCGGCCGTCCGCCGCAGACGCGCAACGTGGCCCGCGGAAGAATATGCCGGAACACGGCGATGATGCGCAACGCTTCGTCCGGACTCAGAGGAGCTTGATGCTTCAGGGGGGTTCCCGGATGCGGATGCAAAAAATTCATGGGAATAGTATCCACGCCCTCGGCACGCAACCGTAGTGCGAAATCGACGCGGTCCTCCCAGCTTTCCCCCAGGCCGAACAGGCCGCCGCAACAGATCTCCAATCCGGCGGCACGGGCACGGCGCACGGTCTGCAGGCGTTCCTCCCAGCGCTGCGTTGTGCAGATGCGGGGATAATACCTTTCGCTGGTTTCCAGATTGTGATGAAAACGGGCCAACCCGGCGGCGCGCGCTCCTTCCAGCGCCGGAGACGACAGACGCCCCAGCGAACCGCACAGGCGTCCCCCTCCGGGACCGCGCAGATCCGGGGCCAGTTCCGCAACCACAGCCGTCAGCCGCTTCAGTTCGGCTTCGGGCAAGGCCCCGCCGCTGGTCACCAGACCGATATGCCGCACGGGCAGCGCGGCCAGTTCCAGAATACGCTCCCGCAATACTTCCCGCCGCAGCAGGGGAAAGCTCTTGATGGGCGTCGTGTTGTGGCGACTCTGGGAGCAGAAACGGCAATCCATGGCGCAGTTGCCGCTGCGAGCGTTGATAATGGCGCACAACTCCACCGCGCGGCCGAAAACGGCTTCGCGCAGACGGGCGGCGGACGCAAACACGGCGGCAGCGTCGCCGGTCAGCGCCAGTTCCAGGGCCTCTTCCCGGCTGCAGCCGCGAAAAGACGCGACCGCCGCCGACGGGGAAACAGCAACAGACATGGGATTCTCTGATGTGAAAGGATGCAGTCTTGGCGGAGGGACCGGAGATACGCGCCGATCCCGTTCCCGGCGGTCAGATATATCCCGCGCCACGCGCGGTGACAAGTCCGGACTCATGCAGCCTGTTCCCCCGAACACGACGCCTTGCGCCCGAACGGCGCATCCGGTTGCGCGTTTGAGAAAAAAAACGTATTTCTTTGAACCGCAACGCAGTGCACTTGCATGGGCAACTGTACGGAACAGCCGCCAACGGAAACATTTACGGAATCCACTCATGAGCACGACCATCGAAGATTTGACCGTCAACTATGAGGACAACGGCCAGCTCGTCATTAAAGAGATCGACAAAGCCGTTCTCAGCAAGGGCGCCTGGACCACCATTCTTTTCCGCTTCCGGGAATGGAAACCGGACACAGATTCCTACGGCCCCGACAAGTATGTCATCCGCCGGTATAAAAAAAGCGGCGGAGAATACCGCATGCAGTCCAAATTCACCATTTCGAGCCCGGATCAGGCCCGCAAGATCATCGAAACCCTGCAAGGGTGGCTTGAGGCGTGACCGTCGAAGACCCCGGCCGCGTTCCGGCATCCGGGCCGTACAGAAAGAATGTCGACGCGCGCGACCCGCAAAAAAATTTTCGCGGGCGCTAAAAAATCGCTTGCCAGAATGTCCTGTTCCCTGTAAATAGTTCGAGCTGTCGGGGCGAATGCCCCGGCGTAAATTATGGCAGGGTAGCTCAGTTGGTCAGAGCATACGGTTCATACCCGTAGTGTCGAGAGTTCAAATCTCCCCCCTGCTACCATTTTTCAGTCCCGTGAGGGACGATCCCCTGAAGGTCAGGTTCATGACTTTCAGGGGTTTTTTTGTTTTCCGGCACAGATCGGAAATCGCTTCGCAATCCTGAAAAAAAGACGTCATCCCCTAGTACACAGAAACATCTAAAGTTTCTGTGTACTAGCCGCCATGCGAGAGCA
>CASQEL010000123.1 GCA_949427775.1 uncultured Desulfovibrionaceae bacterium | reverse complement strand
CTCCGGCGGATCTGCTGCTGGGCGCCGTCCTGGCCATCACTCTGGTTGCGCCGTTGGCGATTTTCGACACGGGCATGCAGCTCTCCGTACTCTGCGTGGCCGCCATTGCTCTCGGCGCGCCCCTGTTGCGACGCCTGCCGCCCGCGCACACGCCTTTCCGGCTTGCGGGCAGAGGGCGACGCCTGTTACGCGGCGCGCTGCAAATTCTCTGCACCTCGCTGCTGATCCAGATCGCCCTGTTGCCCGTCAGTCTGCTGCAATTCAACACCGCCGGCCCCTGGTTCATCCTGAATCTCTTCTGGTTGCCTGTCGTCGATCTGTGGGTTCTGCCCCTGAGCGCCGCGGCGCTGGCCTGTCTGGCCGCCGGAGCCGACGCGCCCGCTCATCTGCTGCTGGATCTGGCATTGCCGCCCTGCCACGCGCTGTTGGCGCTTCTGGACCGGCTGGACTCCCTGCATCTGCTGGAAATGCCCGCCCTGTTGCGGCCTCATTGGACAGCCGTGCCCGCCTTCGCCGCGCTGCTGACGGCGCTGGCGTTGCTGCCGGGCCGTCCCCATCTTCCCCCGGCCGGACGACACCTGGCCGCGGCGGGCATGGTGCTGCTGATGGTTGGGCCTCTCCTCCGTTACACGACGATATGGAACAGACATATCACACTTTCCCTGCTGGATGTGGGGCAAGGGCAGGCCGTGGTTCTGGAAGTGCCCGGCGGCACGCGGCTGCTGATCGACGGCGGCGGCAGCAATTCGCCGCGTTTTGATCCCGGTCGGGCGCTGGTGGCGCCCACACTGACCCACAACCGCGCGCCACGCCTGGATATGGTCGTCAACAGCCATCCCGACGCCGATCATCTGCGGGGTCTGCTCTACATTCTGGAGGCTTTTTCCGTGCGGGAATATCTGCACAACGCGGAGCCCCCGCATCCGGCGGAGGCCCGGGAGATGGAACGTCCGCTGCGGCGCATTCCCCATCGCGTGCTGGCGGCCGGAGATGTGCTGCCTCTTTCTTCCGGCAGCGGGCCGAAGTTGCGGTTGGAGGTTCTGCACCCTCCACCGGGACCGGCAAAGGGCAATGACGGTTCTTTGACGCTGCGTCTGGTGCACGGGGATCATGGTTTGGCGCTGCTGACCGGAGATTTGGAGCGGAACGGGCTGCGCGCCCTGCTGGCCTCCGGGCAGAATCTTCAGGCGGACGTGCTGGTGGCGCCGCATCACGGCTCCGGACGCAGCCTGTTGCCGGAATTTTATGCCGCGGTGGCTCCCCGTCTGGTGCTGGTCAGCTGTGGCGCGGAGAACCGTTACGGCTATCCGGCGAAATCCCTGGTTCGGGTATTGCGCGAAAAGAATATCCGACTTTTGAGCACGGCGGCATCAGGCCGGATTCAAGTGACCTGGGACGCGGGAAAAACGGGAGCGACAGCGCTCCCGTATACCATTGCGACACACCGGCAGTCCGGCGACGTCCGTTAGGAGCGCGGGGCAATCGCACGAAAATTTAAAATAAGTATAGCTATTTTATAAAGTTGCGTATTCTGCGGTCAGGAGGATACATATGGATACCAGTTCTAAAGTTGCGGCACTGGATTTTTTGTTCAGCTCCCCGACCCAGGCAACAGGGAAAAATCGTTTATCCTTTGCTGAAAATTAGATGGCTATCCTCTCCTTGTCATCACTTCGTCTACACGCTACAAGTTTGGCGTTACGCGGTCGCTCCATGCGCTGACACGGCGCATCCTCCCGCAAGGGTAAAGGAGTTGGCCGCCATGAAACGCTTTATCGTCCTGGCGCTGCTGACGTTCCTTTGTCTGATGCTCCGGTCTTCAAGCCGGATGTAGGCAAAACAAAGGCCCCCGTCCGGCGGCAACCGGCGGGGGCGTAACTGAAAGCTGCTGAAACCGCGTAACATGTGGGAGCGCGTGCAACGCGCCGTGTCCGTCGGGTTGGTGCTGGAACACCGGCCCGACGCCTTTTATATAGGCATTCCCGGCGAAGGATGCAAGACAGGGCAATCGCATAAAGTCTACAACACATTTAAATAACAAAGAAAAATTTTTGAAGGCAAAATTTTAGACAGTCAAAATTTTCAAGTAGTTAGCTCTGTTCGCGCGATTGCCCTGGGTCAGGGGGGCTCGGATCGTGTCATCACAGTGAACGGGCGGAAACATGGCATAAAATTTGCTAACCTCTGCGAACGTCCGTCAAGAACGGCCCGTTTGGAGCATGTTCCTTCCGCGAGGACAGATTCGCTCGGGGATTTTTCCCGCCCCAAGGGGTGACAGTTTGCCTCGGCGCACAAGCGTGCAGGCAGCGTGCTTCCGCCTTGCGGCGGTAGCCTGTCCGCACGGTCGAGGGAATCTTTTTTCATGGCGAAAAGATGCGAAACAGCCGCGGCGGCGCGGACGTTGACGGAATGAAATTCTTGGGAGAGCGCATGTTCGACAATAAAGATATTTTAATTACCGGCGGGACGGGGTCTTTCGGGCAGAAGTGCACGGAGATGCTCCTGCGCGACTACAAGCCGAAGCGAATTATCATTTTCTCGCGGGACGAATTGAAACAGTTTGAAATGGCGCAAAAGTTTCCCGCGGAACAATACCCCTGCATGCGCTATTTCATCGGCGACGTCAGGGACCGGGAACGTCTGAACAGGGCTTTCCACGGGGTGGACTACGTTATCCATGCGGCGGCGCTGAAACAGGTTCCGGCCGCTGAATACAATCCTACAGAGTGTATTCATACCAATATCGGCGGCGCTGAGAACGTCATCAATGCGGCGGCCGACCTCGGCGTAAAAAAGGTTGTGGCCCTGTCGACAGACAAGGCCGTCGGTCCCCTGAACCTTTACGGCGCGACAAAACTGTGCTCGGACAAGCTGTTTGTCGCCGCCAATGCCTATATCGGCAGCCGAACCAATTTTTCCGTGGTGCGCTATGGCAATGTCATGGGCAGCCGGGGCAGCGTCATTCCCTATTTTATCAAGAAAAGAGACGAAGGCGATCCGCTTCCTGTTACGGACCGACGGATGACGCGGTTTTGGATCACCCTGCAGCAGGGCGTCACCATGGTGCTGCGCGCTTTTGAACTGGCCGGCGGCGGGGAAGTGTTTGTTCCGAAAATCCCGAGCATGAAAATTTCCGATCTTGCCGAAGCCATAGCGCCGGGCATGCCGACTGTCGAAGTGGGCATCCGTCCCGGCGAGAAACTGCATGAAACCATGATTACCAGCGAGGATTCCCGGCATACCATTGATATCGGGGATTACTACGTCATCAAGCCGGAAACCTTTTCCTACAATGGAAAGACGGGCGTTCCCGTGCCCGAAGGGTTTGTCTATAATTCGGGAACCAATGAAACCTGGCTGAGCGTCGGTGAGTTGCAGACATCCTTGCGGGCGCAAGGGTTTGCTGTGTAGAGGTGCAAATGGCGGAAAAATATTTGCCCTATGGCCGTCAGATAGTGGATGAGGAAGATATTCGCGCCGTCGCCGATGTCTTGCGTTCGGATTGGCTGACGACGGGGCCGATGGTCGAACGCTTTGAAGAAACAGTCTGCCGCTATGTGGGCGCGCCGTATGGCGTGGCCGTCTCCAGCGGCACGGCCGCCCTGCACGCGGCGATGTTCGCGCTGGGCGTCGCGCCCGGCGATGAAGTGATCGTCCCTGCCATGACGTTTGCGGCAACAGCCAATTGCGTCGTCTATCAGGGCGCGAAACCGGTCTTCGCGGATGTGGACCCGGCAACGTTGCTGCTGGAGCCGGATACTGTGGAGGCGTTGATCACTCCGCGCACCAAAGCCGTGATCGGTGTGGACTATGCCGGTCAACCGTGCGACTGGGAGGCGTTGCGACAGGTGGCGGACAGGCACGGCCTGGCCCTGGTTGCGGACTCCTGCCATGCCCTGGGCGCAACATTGCGGGGGCGCAGGGTCGGCTCCCTGGCCGATATCACCTGCTTCAGTTTCCACCCCGTCAAGCATATCACCACCGGCGAAGGCGGAATGGCCGTTACCGCGGACGGGGCTCTGGCCCGTCGCATGCGTCTGTTTCGCAACCACGGCATTTCCACCTCTGCGGCCCAACGGGAAAAAGCCGGGGAATGGTTTTACGAGATGACGGAATTGGGCTGCAATTACCGCCTTACGGATATCCAGTGCGCTTTGGGCATGTCGCAGATGCGCAAGCTGGAAACATGGCTGGCCCGGCGGCGGGAACTTGCCGCGTTGTACGGGAGTCTTTTGGCTTCCTCACGGGAAGAACCGGCGGCGCGCCCCCTGGACATCAAGCCTGGTGTGGAGTCTGCCTGGCATCTGTATGTGATCAGACATCCGCAACGGGACGCCGTTTTCCGGACGATGCGCGCGCGGGGAATCGGTGTGAATGTGCACTATGTGCCCGTGCATCTGCATCCTTATTACCGGGAGCATTGGGGAACCGGTCCGGGACTTTGCCCGGCGGCGGAAGCCGCTTATGCCGAAATTCTGACCTTGCCGCTCTGGCCGGGAATGGAAGATCGCGATGTCACGCATGTTGTAAGCCTGTTGCGAGGAAATAATATCCTGTAGAAGTAATGCAGACAGACTATGCGGGAAAACTTTTCAAACGTGATTTTGTGTGGGAGAGGTAAGGTTCAGATCGAGCGTCAATCGGTCCCTGGACGCTGTGCATATCAACACGAAACGGATCGGGTTCTTGCCGAATATGTAGCCCGCTATCGAGGTTCTGGGGTATGAATGGTCGTTGCTCTCTGCTTATCCGGGCCGACGCCGCGCCACGCATGGGAACCGGGCATGTCATGCGCGGTCTCGCGCTTGCACAGGCCGCGCAAGCGGGCGGCATGGATGTCCATCTCATTTGTCGCGCTGGTGTGGCCTGGCTGCTTCCACGCCTGGAACGCGAGAGCATTCCGCTGCATTTACTATCGGATATGGCGCCGCCGACCGAACAACCGGGAGCGTTGCTGCGGCAGATTCAGGCGCCGGGCCTTCCCGTCCCCCATACGTCATCAGCACCGATTTGGGTGGTCCTTGACGGCTACCATTTCGACACGGACTGTCAGATCGCCGTCATGAACGCTGGTTATCATCTCCTTGTCATTGACGACTATGCCCATCTTCCCGCATACCACTGTAATTTGCTTCTGAATCAGAATATCGGCGCCGAGGAGCTCGTGTATCGGGGGGCCATCGGTCGCAAACTGCTTGGGCCGGAATATGCCCTGCTGCGGCAGGAGTTTCTGAATGCGCGCGAAAGGGCTGTCCGGCGCGTGGCTCCCGCGCAGCCGCAAAAAATCCTTGTCACTCTTGGGGGCGGCGACTTTATTGAGTATCTGGAAAAAATCGCCGAGAGTCTGCTCCTCCCCGAGCTGAAGGGCCGGGTCATTCGCGTCATTCAGGGGGGAATGGATCCCGAACGGATACGCGCCGCATTTGCGGGCTGTCCCGCCACGCTGGAAATTCTGCCCCGCGTGGAGGACATGCCCGGCCTGTTGCTGGATACAGATCTGTGCATCACGGCCGGGGGCTCGACCTGCTGGGAGCTTTGTTGCTTGAGGGTACCGTTCCTGACTGTAGAAGTGGCTGAAAATCAACACCATATCTGCGCTTGGCTGGACAGGCACGGTTATGCGCCGCGTTTTTCCGGCGCCGCCTTTGCAGAACTGTTGGAAAATGCTGAACTGAGGGGAGAACGATCCGTCGCCATACGCCGTTTGGTAGATGGAAGAGGGGCTGAACGGGTTATCAAAAGTCTAGATGAACTTTGCCATATGAGACATTAAAAATAAATTACAGTATGGTGTCTGAGATATGAACATACTTTTCCTTGGCCCCTCCTGCCCACGTATAGAAGAACATCTAATCAAACAGGGACATATTGTGCATTGTCAAGAACAACCTGTTTCCCTCGGATACCTTGAAACAAATCTTTTTAATTTTGGCATTAGCTATCGATATCGACATATTCTTCCACCTGAAATAATTAATTATTTCCAAGGCAACATTATCAATTTACATATTTCTCTACTTCCTTGGAATCGTGGAAGTGATCCTAATCTTTGGAGCTTTCTTGATGACACTCCAAAAGGAGTTACTATCCATAAACTCAGTGAAAAAATTGATGCTGGAGATATTCTTTTACAACAAGAAATGACTTTTGACATTAACAAAGAAACACTTAAAACAACATATATTGCACTTTCCAATGCAGTGGAAGATCTTTTCATAAAAAATGCAGACTTATTGCTCTTCAATAAAATCATTCCAAAACGCCAACTGGATAAGGGAACATTTCATCGTTTACATGATAAAATTCATTACCTTCATCTTCTTGAAAAGCATTGGTGGGATACTCCTATTAATTCTCTGATTAAAGCAGCAAGAGAGAGAGAGAGAGAGAGAGAGAGAGAGAGAGAGAGAGAGAGAGAGAGAGA
>CASQEL010000122.1 GCA_949427775.1 uncultured Desulfovibrionaceae bacterium | reverse complement strand
CGGCGAATGATCTTGACGCAAAATACGAAGTATTTTGTGTTATGCGGTACTAGAAGCCCGGAGTGTTACTGCAAACAGAGCGTGGTGTACGGGCACCAGCCGCAGTGTTGTCCTGCCCGTGGGGAAAATTCTTCTGTTGTTTCCATGTGTTGTATAATAAAACCCAACAGTGCGGGGATGCGGATCGACAGAACGGCGTCCCGCAGCATCTCTTCCATATCTTCTCCCAACAGAAAAATTTCTTCGCCGTTTTCCCGCAAGTGTACCCATGCGGCATCGCGCACCGGCCCCAATTTCGCCTGGGAACACAGCAGAAGATAACATGGCAGTTGCACGCTCGGCAGGTGCTCGGCGGTTTCGGCCAGCAGTTCCGCGCCGTTGCAAGTCGCGCTTCGGGGGGTCCAGAGTTCCATGCGTTGCCAGAAATCCGTATCTTCCCAGATCGTCGCCTTCGGCCGGACAATGCCGCCCGTCTTGTAATCCAATACGTGGAGCGCTCCCTTGCGTCGATCGATTCTGTCCAGTGTGCCCCGCAGGACGTACGTGCGCTCTCGACGGTCCACATGCGCGCGCAGGCATCTTTCCAGCGCCACGATATGCATCGTCTCGGGCTGGCGCTCCAGATATCGCCGCAGGCGCAACGATCCGGCGAGCTCCAGCATGAAATAGCTGTCCGGGGGCAGTTGATGCCGCAAGGGCGAGGCTTCCAGCGCCGCGACAAAGCGCGCCCCCAACTGATCCGGAGAAATGTCGCCGACGTGGACCGTCCGATCGAGATACGGGGCGTATGTCTCCTGCAGGACCTGGTGAATCAGCTGTCCCACGGCGGCGGGATCATCGCCTTCATTGACTTCTTCCAACGGATGCAGACGGCAGAGGTAGGCAAAGGCGAAACGCAGCGGGCAGGTCAGGTAGGTATCCAGACGCGTGGGAGACAAGCCCGCTTCCAGCACGGTTTTCATCCGTTGCCGCAGGGGAGGCGTTTGCAACAAACCGCGTCGTTCGCGCGGCATGGGACGCACGGGGCAGGGGGTGACGGTCAGGGGAGGTTGGCCGGAAACAAGCAGGGCCTTTCGCTGCTTTTCTTCTTCCCATATAAGTTCGTCCACAAAACGGCTGCGGACTTTTTTGCCGTCGAACAGACTGGAGCGTTGTATGCCTTCCTGCCAGAACAGAGTGACTTCGGCCGCGCCCGCCATCAAACGGCGGTGCGTTCCCGTCGCCGGGCGTCGGGCAGGCCCAGCAGCAGGCGCAGGGCGTCCGGCAGCAGAGGATCCTGCGCCGGGGAACCGGGAAGAATATCGTCCGTGGCGTCCAGGATCAGCAGACGTTCAAAATGCAGAAGCCGGGTCTCCAGCATGCCCAGCACCTGCATGCCCGCGATGGGATCCGCTTCAAAAGGAATGCGTTCGGCCCGCAACGCCTGCCGGGTCAGACTGTGCAGCACGGCCATGGGAAACGGCGTCCGCGCCAGTTCCGAGTCCCGCAGGGTGGGAATGACGCCTTGCAGCAGGCGATACATGCTTTCCGCATCCAGAGGATACCGCTCCCAGACACTGCCGCCGTGTTCCAGCAGCAGGTTGCACAGCCGGGCGATGGCTTCGGCCATTTCCAAAGGGGTGCGAGGGGTCGCGAAGTCGTCCACGACGCAGCGAATCGTCGTCTCCAGCAACGCGCGCATGTCGGTGAAGGCGTTCCGGGCCGCTTCCTCCGCCAACGCTTTGGGAGAGGCAAACCGGCTTCCGGTCCGTAACAGTCCTTCCATGCGCAGCAGCAGCTCACGGAGCGTGCGGGGGAGATCGTCCGAGGGCGCGGTCGCGGCGGTATCGGCGTCCGGCAGGGAGGGCTGGAGCATATTCAGGTAGGGGTGGCGGAGGCAGTGAAGCAGGGCGCGCCAGTGGTAACGGCCGTCCTTCTGCCGCGTAGCCTGCATGCGGAGAATGGTTTCCAGCAGACGGCAGAGCGGCGAGCGCTCCAACGGATAGCCCATGGACACGTTGACATCCTTGTCGGGCAGATGATGGAGCGTGGGCAACAGAAGCCCGGCGTCCGTCAGGACAACGGCGGTGGACGGCGGCGTCTCTTCATCGCGGGACAGGGCGTCGCGCATGGCGGCCAGTTGGGAGTGAACGTCGTACCCGGCGATGAAGTGCAGTCGCGGCCTGCGCCCCGACGGAGCGGTCGTCAGACGGCATGTCGCGTTCCAGAGGGAAATCCAACGGGCGTGATCCTCGCAGGCCCAATGGCAGCGGTCGCGCGTTTCGGGGGTCGCCACAGCGGGATCGGTATGCAGGCAGATGTGCGCCCCTTGTCGCCACAGATGATGCAGCACCGTTCCTTCCGCGCCGGAGAGCACGGCAAAGCCGGCAATGAACATCTGCGTGTCCGCTCCGGGCGTCAGTTGGGGAGGGATGCGCTCCGGCGCCTGAGCGACCATGAACGCGTCGAGCCCCGGAGTGGTCCACTGCCGTTCTTCCAGTCGACAGGCGTAGGCGGTGCGCAGGCGGCCCAACGCGCCCAGCAACGCGGCGGCCAGAGGAGAAACTTCGCCTTCAGTGTACGCCATGTCCTGCGCTTCCACCTGCTGCGTGAAACATTCCTCAAGCACACCGGCCAACCGGTGGCCCCAGGGGAAAAAGGCCGCCATATCCATTGCAGCGAAACGGGCGCAGAGATCCGCGTCTTCATGGGCAAGCTCTTTGACGCACTGGTAGAGCAGAGCGATCCTGTCCAGCAGATTGGCCGTATGCAACGGGGTGTCCGCCGTGCAGGCGCGGCATCGGGAAAGCAGCTCCTGAATGGTCAGCATGCGCGGCAACAGCGCCGGGCGCGGCAGCGAAACGTCCGTGCGGAACAACTCCGTGAGATAGCGGCGAGGACGATTGTGCGGCACGATGACGACGGCCCGGCCGGGGTGGCCGTCCGTGGATGCGACGATAGTGCGCTGGAGTTCTTGCAGAAAGGGTTTGTCCCAGGGAAAAATGAGAAACGGCGGCGTCATAGGGTCTGCTGTGACATGCTGTTGGAGGTGGCGTCGGGAAATGCCGGTGTAGCGGTCAGATCGGAGGCTGCATGGAGCGTGACGGTGCGGCAGCGTTGCAGATCCAGATAGACGATGACGGCGTGGCCCGGCGCGGCCGCATCCATGGCGGCCAACAGTCGCAGATAGCGGCGAACCTGTGCGATATGGGCGTCTTCGGGCGCTCCCGTCTTATACTCCACGGCTATATAGCCGGGGTGCGACTCCGTGGGAGACACCAGCAGATCGACCCGATGCAGATCGCCTTTGGCATCCAGGACAGATTGCTCCGGTACGCCCCGCCGCATCCAGTCCCGAGCTTCCGGCAGAGCGGCGTACCAGGTCAGGGCGCGGATCAGATCGGCGGTCACGGTTTCGGCGTCCGGCACGGGCAGAGGGAAGGTGCGCATGCCCTGGAGCACGGCGCGCCGGGCGTCTTCCTCCGCGTGGCCGCTCAGATGGAGGTTCTCCAGGCAGTGGTGCGCCAGGATGCCTCTGCGGCGTCCTGTGAAAACAAATCCTTCCAACGGGTTGCGGAAAATTTTCAATCGGGGCAGCCATTGCATGGGACGCCAGTCTTCCTCAAAGCGCGTCTCTTGCGGCGTCGGCGTCTCTTTAAAAGACGTGCGGGGAGCGACTTTCGTTTGAAGCGTTTCTTCTCCGGGTACAAGGGGGGCGCCCAGGGTGCAGGGCAGTTCGTAGCCCGCGCGGGGCAGCAACAGATCCAGGGCATTGACCAGCCCGCGCCGCCGCCGCAGGCCGGGGGTGCCGGTGTGAAAGACGTGCAATTCGTCTACGGCGCGCGTCCAGGCCACGTAGAGAAGATTCAGCGCCTCGCGGGCCGTGTCCGCCAGAGCTCTGTAGTGGGTGTCGCCCATCTCCTTGCAGCGCGGGGCGAGTATTTCCATATCGGCGATCCGTACCGGCACCGGCGGCGTATCCGCCTGTATGGCGACGCTCGTCCAGGGGATGATGACCACAGGAAACTGGAGCCCCTTGGCCTTGTGGATGGTCATGATCCGTACTGCATCCATACTTTCAGGCATGGGCACCTTTTCTTCGCCGCCGCTCCGCCGCCAGTGTTCCAGGAAGGTTCCCAGCGTGGCGTTGCCGCGTTCCTCCGCGGCGTAGACTACTTCAAGAAAGCGGCGCAGGAATGTCTCCGCTTCGGGAAAACGTTCCGCGACCCGCATATGGTGATAAAATTCGCGAGTGGTGTCGTACGGACTCATCAGTCCGGCTTTGCTGTGAAAGGGGGCGATCCAGCGTTGCCAGAGTTCCGGAAAGTCCTCGCGGAATGCCATGCACAGATAGCCTTTGCGGCGTCCCGCCGCCCAGGCATACAACCCCTGCGTCTCCAATCCGCTCAGATCACTGAACAGGGAGCCGGTGGCGAAGGTCCAGAACGCGAGATCGTCTTGAGGACTGTCAAGAAAGGAAAGGAACGCCACGGTCTGAATCACCAAAGGGTGTTCGGCCAACAGCAGACTGTTTTCCGTGACGACCGGAATGTCCTGCTCCATGAGCCAGGAAGCCACCTCGGAAGCTTTGGCGTTGGAACGGACCAGAATAGTGACGTCGGACCAGGGACGGCGCGCGGCGATGTCGTGCAACAGCAGGGCGGAGAGTCGTTCGCGCACGGCCTCGGAAAGCGCCTCGCCGTCTTCGGCCTCCACCCGCGCCAGCGCGACCATTCCGTCATGGGAAGCGTTTCTGTCCGGGACGACCTGCCCCCCCTTTTCAAAGGTATGGACCAGCGCGGCCGCGGCCTCGCCGACGATCGGCGGCGGGGTTTCTTTGGGCAGCATGGCGAACAGGACGTCCGTCGCCAGGCCGGGATCCGTCAATTGCTGAAAAACCGTGTTGTTGAAGCGGACGACCTCTTCCCGGCTGCGCCAGTTGGTGGGCAGATTGTCCAGGTGGGGCGGCGAGGGAGCGATGGCCCGCAGCTCCCTGTCGCGCAGCACGCCGTCGAACAGGGTGACGTCGCCGCCCCGCCAGGCGTAGATCGCCTGCTTCATGTCGCCCACCCAGGTCAGAGAACCGCCGCGCGCAAGCGCTTCCTTCACCAGCGGACGCAGGGCTTCCCACTGTTGCAGGCTGGTGTCCTGGAATTCGTCGATCAGCAGATGCGTCAGACCGGCGCCCATGCGGCACAACGCACCGGGAACGCCGTGCCCCTCCCGCAACACGCGGGAGGCCAGATCCGGAAGAAGGATGCCCGGAATTTTCCCCTCGGCCTGCTGGAAATCTTCCAGTCCGGCGGCCACTTCCGCAGCCAGGGCGGCAAAGGGGGCGATTTCCAGCCCCCGGCGCAGCAAGTGTCCCGGACCGGCCAGATTTCGTACGGCTTCCCGCAATGTTTTGTACGCCTTTGCGGCGTTCGCCGATCCTCGGCCCTGTCCGGCCTTGAGCAGACAGCCGTCCAGGCTCTCTTTGTCCAGCCATGCGGATTTCAGGATTTCGGCATCTCCCCGCGCGCATCTGTTGAAAACGTCGCGGGCCCGGCTCTGAAGGGGCAGTTTTTCTTCATCTATAACTTTAAGAAGGGAGGCGGCGCTGACGATGCTCTCTCGCCGCATCCGCTCGTAGCAGGCTTCCATCTGTTCGGGGGGAGCCGAAGGGACGCACGTTGCGGCTTGCCGCTCCAGCAGCGCGCGATCCAGCAAAGGACGTATCTGTTGCGCCAGACGGTCTCCGACCATAAAGCCCTTGACATCGGTATGGTAGAGCAGACTGCGGCAGGCATCGCGCAGCAAGTGACGCATATGTGCGTCGCCCTGCCGGGCACGCTCCAGGCAGGCGTCGAGAATGGGGGCAAGAGTTTCTTCCGTGGCAAACGCCGGTTCGAAATCCGGAGGCAGCCCCAGTTCCAGCGCCGCGGTACGGACAATCAAGTGCAACAGACTGTCTATGGTCCGAATGTTCAGCGCGCTGTACTGGCGGAGGATGATATCCACCCACGCGGCGGCCCGCGCAGCCGGGATGGGCAACTCGTCGTCCGGCGCGGCAAGGCCCAGGGCGATCTCCTTGAGACGACGGACGACGCGCTCCTTCATCTCGGCCGCGGCGCTGTTGGTGAAGGTGACGGCCAGGATGTCTCCCCATCCCGTACCCGATTCCCTCCCGCAGGAGGGCGCATGCGCCGTCATTCCCGCCCTGCCGATATGCGCCAGAAAACGTCGTGTCAGATCATAGGTTTTACCGGACCCGGCGGAAGCCTTGACCTGCCGCAATACAGGGTACGACACCGGCTAGCCGTTCTCCTTCGCCGGCAACATTCCCGCCAGCGTGCCCTGGCCGGTGGATTCGAGCACGGCGCGCCAGAGATCGGAATGGATGTTGAGCTTGCGCCTCTTGGTGGTCACCAGCTCCAGGGGAAGGTGCACAAAGCGATCCAGGAGCTTGGCCACCACCATGTCCGTGCGGCCGGCCATGGCCGCGTGCACG
>CASQEL010000121.1 GCA_949427775.1 uncultured Desulfovibrionaceae bacterium | reverse complement strand
TGATCTACACGGCGGTAGGCGGGTTTCGAGCCGTGGTGCTCACGGACGCCATTCAGGGCGTGGTCATGGTCGTGGCCGCCCTGGTCATCCTCGCGGCCGTGCTGGACGCCGGCGGGGGTATGGAAAACTGCGTGCGAAAACTGCGGGAAATCGACCCGGCCCTGCTGACGCCCTTCGGCCCCGGCGGCAGCCTGCCCGCGCCCATGCTGCTTTCCTTCTGGGTGCTGGTGGGGCTGGGTGTCCTGGGGTTGCCCCAAACGGTCCAGAAGTGCATGGCCTACCGGGATTCCCGCGCCATGCACGCCGCCATGCTGGTAGGCACGGCGGTCACCGGTTTTCTGTTGCTCTGCCTGCATCTGGCCGGAACCCTGGGGCGGGCCGTGCTGCCGGATCTGCCCTCGGGCGATCTGGTCATGCCCACCCTGACCGTCTCCCTGCTGTCGCCCTTCTGGGCGGGCGTGTTCGTGGCCGGTCCCCTGGCGGCCATCATGTCCACCGTGGATTCCATGCTGCTCATGGCTTCGGCCGCCATCGTCAAGGATCTGTACATCCGCTACCGCCTGAAGAACGATCTCTCCCGGCTGACGCCCGAGCGCATCTCGCGCATGAGCCTGGCCTGCACTCTGGGCCTGGGGCTGCTGGTGTTCGCGGCCGCCCTGCGCCCGCCGGAACTGCTGGTCTGGATCAATCTTTTCGCCTTCGGCGGGCTGGAGGCCGTGTTTCTCTGGCCCATCGTGCTGGGCCTGTACTGGAAAAGGGCGGACACGCGCGGCGCGCTCTGCTCCATGATCGTGGGGTTCGTCGTGTTTCTCGGCCTGAGCGCGGGCGGGATATCGCCCTGGGGAGTCCATCCCATCGTGCCCACGGCCCTGGCCTCCCTGTCGGCCTTCTGGCTGGGAACCCTGAGCGGCGCGGCGCGCGACGCGGCGAAAAAGCGCGCGCGGGAACGGCACTGAAGGCTGACCCTGGTCCGCCGCGTGTTTCCCGCCCCTTGCGGGAGAAGGGGCAAGACCTTATGATGAAAAATCTTTACCCGCCGCCGCACGCCGCGTTCCCCGTTCGCCGCGCGGAACGCTGTTCCGCGCCGTTTCCGTGCCCGCGGCGCATACTCATTGCCGAGGATTATCCGTATGACCGACAACGCCAAGCAGCCGCAGCCGTCCGCCCCCGACGACGCGGCGACGTCCCGCGTCTCGGCGGCGGCTTCCGCCGTGCGGGGCAAAGCCGACGACGCCCGCGCGTTCTGGTACGACAAACAGCACAGAGATCTGCTTTTTTATTTGTCCATCGCCATTTTTTTTCTGGAGCTCATCGTGGGAGCGGTGGCCTTTTTCTACGGGGTCATCCACGCCGAGATGGGCGCGGACGGCGTGCCCCGCTTCCGTTTTCCCTGGCTGGCCTACTGCATCGCGGCGGTGGCGGCTCCGGCCGGACTGCTGCTGATCGTGCACCTGGCCGGAGTCGGGTTGTTCCGCTCCATGCGCGAGGGAGAGGGAGACGAGGCCTGGCGCGAGGATCTGCCGGATCGCCTCCGCAAAGTGTACGCCATCATTCAGGGCGCGCCCACTGTGGTGCTGCTGCTGGGCATTCTGCTGCTGGGGGCGGCACTGTTCTACTTCGACGGCGCCATGACCGCGCTGTTCCGGCTGGGAGCCGCGGCGGAGCGCTATCTGCCCTGGATCATCGGCGGCGTGGCGGGAGCCTGGTGCGTGGGCTATATGGCGCGCGTCTGGCTCAATTACCGCACCCGGCGTCTGGAGGCGGAGTTTGCCTTTCGGCGCGAGGTGCTGGAACGCACCGGCGTGATCATCGTGGATCGGGGCAGCATGCGGCTGCCGCCCGCCGACGCCGCGCCGGACCCGGCGCGGGCGCTGGAGAGCGGACAGGGCAACGGCGCGCTGCCGCCGGGACAGGTGCCGGTTTTGGACGTGACGCCGTCCGGGCCGGAGGGGCCCGACGAAGGGGACGCGGACCCGGACGGCGCGCCTCCGAAGCGATTGTGACGGCGGGTCAGTCATCGCCCGTCTTCGGGCGCGGGCGGAATAGCCTGAAGAGCCGCAACGGCCGGATTCGCGTCGGACTGGGGCAAGAGCTGCGCCTCGGTGCGCTCGAACAGATTGCCCAGAATGCTGTTGGACACCAGCATGCCGCTGCGTGTCAGGCGCAGGTAGCCGTCACGGATGCGGATGAGTCCGTTTTCGTGCAGGGCGTGCACCAGCCGCCGGTGATCGCGCAGAAAGTCGCGTCCGGTCAGCTCCTTGTAGGCTTTGACCCGCATGCCCCGCGCCGTGCGCAGGCGCAGCATGATCAGTTCCAGCACCCGCAGTTCCGGCGTCAGCAGTTCGGAGTCGGCGTCCAGGTTGCGCGCGTTCACGGCCGTGGCCCAGGCCCCCTGATCGGGCGGATTGGTCCAGCGACGGCCCTGCATGGTGGAGGTGGCCGACGGCCCCAGCCCCAGATAGTCCTCGCCTTCCCAGTAGCCCGTGTTGTGGCGGCACTGAAAACCCATGCGCGCGAAGTTGGAAATCTCGTAGTGCAGGTAGCCCAGGGATTCCAGCAGGGCCGCGCCCTCCATGAACATGACGCTCTGATCCCGCTCGACGGGCAGGGTCAGCAAACCTTCGGCGCAGTCCCGCTCCAGGGGGGTGCCTTCTTCCAGGGTCAGCCCGTAGGCGGAGATGTGATCGGGCTTCATGCGGGCCGCTTCCTTGAGCGTGTTGAGCCAGTGGCGCACGCCCTGGCCCGGCAGGCCCCAGATCAGGTCCACGTTGATGTTGGCCGCGCCCGCGTCGCGGGCCGCCTGCACGGCCCGCAGGCTGTCCTGGGCCTTGTGGGGGCGACCCAGCAGGCGCAGGTATTCCTCGTCCAGACTCTGGAGGCCGATGGACAGGCGGTTGACCCCGGCCTTGAGAAACTCGTGGATCTGCATCCTGTTGCGCAAGGATTCCGGGTTGGCCTCCAGGGTGATTTCCGCCGCGGGAGCCAGGCGGAAGATTTTCGCGACGCGATCCAGCAGCAGGCTCACGATTTTGGGCGGCAGCAGACTGGGCGTGCCGCCGCCGAAAAATACGGAACTGACCGGCGCGCCGCCGAACCTGTCTCCCCACAGGGCGAGCTCCATCAGCAGGGTGTCGACGTAGTTGCGGAAGGATTCCGTCCGCGCGGCCTCCACGTTCCGCCCCAGAGAGACGGAATGGAAGGCGCAGTAGCGGCATCTGGTACGGCAGAAGGGAACATGTATGTAGAGCAGCATGTAATTTCCGGTGGCAGAATGTGGGCCGCGCTCCCGCGCGGGTCGGAGAAACGCGGGGCGCGGTGTGGAAATGCTCCGGGGCTCCGGTTGGCAAAAGCCCGTCAAAAGCATATAATTGTGATCCCAAGTGAGCGTCAACGTCAAGGAGCGTCTTGTGGATATACGTTTTCAGACCGGCGGCCCCGCCGCATGGAAGGCCCCGGTTATGCTCGTCTTCGCCTGCAAGGGCGAAAACCCCGCCGACAATTGTCCGGAAATCGCCGACGCCGCGCCGTGGTTCACCATCGCGCCGGGCGTGCGGGATTTTTCCGGAGACAAACTCGAACAGGCCCTGTTCCACGGGCACCCCGATCTGGCGCTGCCCCGCGTGCTGGCCCTGGGCCTGGGGCCGCGCGAGTCCGTCACGCCCGATATCTTCCGCCGGGCCGCCGCCGCGGCCCTGGCCCGCTGCCGGACTCTGGGGCTGGAAGGCGTCCTGCTCCCCGCCGGACAGTTCGCCCGCTTTCCGGGCGGCCCGACCCGTCTGGCCGAGGAAACCGTGTGCGGGGCGCTGCTTGGCCTGTACCGCTTCACCCGGCTGCGCACGCCCAAGGAGGACGACAAGCCCGATCCCCGCCGACTGACCCTGGGCTTTACGGAAAACAGCGTGCCCGACGGTTTTCACGCCGCCGCGCGCCGGGGCGAGCATGCCGCCGTCGGCGTGGCCCTGGCGCGTGATCTGGCCAACACGCCGCCCAACATTCTGACGCCCGCCGCCCTGGGCGAGGCCGCCGAAGAGCTGGCCCGCCGCCACGGCATGGCCTGCACCCTGCTGGATCGCGCCGCCCTGGCCGAACTGGGCTGCAACGCCCTGCTGGCCGTGGGCCGGGGCTCGGCCCGTGAGCCGCGCCTGATCGTCGTGGAATACGCGCCCCGGGGACATGAGGAAGACAAGCCCCTGATCTTCATCGGCAAGGGTCTGACCTTCGACAGCGGGGGCATCTGCATCAAGCCGCCGCAGAACATGCACACCATGAAGAGCGACATGGCCGGAGCCGCGGCCGTGCTGGGCGCGCTGGAGGCCGTCGCGCTGGACGATCTGCCGCGCCGGGTGATCGCCGTGCTGCCCTGCGCCGAGAACATGCCCGACGGCGACGCCATGCGCCCCGGCGACGTGGTGACCTCTCTGGCGGGCAAGACCGTGGAAATTCTGAACACCGACGCCGAGGGCCGTCTGGCCCTGTGCGACGCCCTGACCTATGCCCAGCGCAACTGGACGCCCGCCGCCGTGGTGGACATCGCCACGCTGACCGGCGCCTGCGCCGTGGCTCTGGGGCAGGAAGTGGCCGGACTGTTCACCGACGACGACGCCCTGGCCGAGCGCATTGCCGCGGCGGGCCGCGTGGTGGGCGACAATTACTGGCGTCTGCCCCTGTGGGAGCCCTACCAGGAGCACCTCAAAAGCGAGGTGGCCGACATCTCCCACATGGGACCGCGCGAAGGTGGGGCCATCAACGCCGCACTGTTCCTGAAGAATTTTGTGGAACCGGGCGTGCGCTGGGCGCATCTGGACATCGCGGGCACGGACTGGGCCTTCAAGAAGACGCCGCTCAGCCCGGTGGGCGCGGTGGGGTTCGGCGTGCGCACGCTGATCGAACTGGCCCGCGGCGGCGTGTAGAATCTGTTTGCACTCTCGCCCTGTTGCTTTTCGTCGGCGCTGACCGGCCGGGCGTCTCCGGCCTGAACGGGCGGCGAAACCGTGAGCGCGGGCGGGGCGAACGGTACGGGCGTCGTGCGCGAAGCGCCGCGAGAGCTCGATACGGCGGACAGCCGCCGGGTCCGCGCGCGCCGTGCGCGAAACGCCGCAAGAGGACGCTCCCGGCGCAAAACCGGCCGTTTTCCTTGCCTTCTTGCCGGAAACCCGAAATTCCGGAGATTGTGAACAGGCTCTAACGAATGGAAAAATCTATGAAAGCATACCTGATAGGCGCGGGGCCCGGCGATCCGGGACTGCTGACGCTCAAGGGGAAGGCGGCTCTGGAAGCGGCCGATGTGGTGATCTACGACGCCCTGGCCAATGACGCGCTGCTGGCGTACGCGCGTCCGGACGCGGAACGCATCTATGTGGGCAAGGTGGCCGGAAACCACGCTCTGCCCCAGGACGAGATCAACCGGCTGATCGTGGCCAAAGGCGGGGAGGGCAAAATCGTGGCCCGGCTCAAGGGCGGCGATCCCTACATCTTCGGGCGCGGAGGCGAGGAAGCCGAGGAGCTGCTTGCGGCGGGCGTGCCCTTCGAGGAAGTGCCGGGCATCTCCAGCACCATCGCCGGTCCGGCCTACGCGGGCATTCCCCTGACCCACCGCGCCTTCGCCTCGTCCGTGACCCTGATCACCGGCCACGAGAACCCGGACAAACCGGGTTCGGTGCACAACTGGGACGCCCTGGCCCGCAGCGCGTCCACGCTGGTCTTCGTCATGGGCATGAAGAATCTGCCCGAGATCGCCAAAAATCTTCTGGCCGCCGGGATGGACCCGGCCACGCCCGCCGCGCTGGTGCACCGGGCCACCACGCCCCGGCACCGCAGTCTGGTTTCCACGCTGGCGGATCTGCCCGCGGCCGCCGTGCGCGAGGGCTTCAGCAATCCTTCGGTCATCGTGGTGGGCGGCGTGGCCTCCCTGCGTGACAAGCTCAACTGGTTCGAGCACAAGCCCCTTTTGGGCAAGGGAATCGTGGTCACGCGCGCGCGGGAGCAGGCCAGCGGCCTGGCCGCGCGGCTCACGGAACTCGGCGCGGACGTGGTGCAGTTTCCGACCATCGAGATCCGGCCTCTGGACGATTACAGCGAGCTGGACGCCACTGTGGCCGCCATCGCCGGGGGCGAGGCCTGCCACTGGCTGATCTTTACGTCAGTAAACGGGGTCCGTTTCTTCTGGCAGCGGCTGCGGCGGGCCGGGAGGGACACCCGCGCGCTCGGCGGGATCAGTGTGGCGGCCATCGGCCCGGCCACGGCGGACGCCCTCCGGGAGCGCGGCGTGGAGCCCGACTTCGTGCCGGAACGCTATGTGGCCGAAGGCGTGGTGGAAGGACTGCTGGAACGCGGCGTGCGCGGCAAGCGCGTGCTGCTGCCCCGCGCCCGCGAGGCCCGCGAGATCCTGCCCGGTGAACTGCGCAAGGCCGGAGCCCTGGTGGACGTCATCCCGGTCTACAAAACCGTGCCCGCCGCCGCGCGGCGCGAAGACGTGCTGGAACGCCTGGCCGAGGGGCGTATCCATTGTGTGACATTCGGGTCGTCCTCCACGCTGGAG
>CASQEL010000120.1 GCA_949427775.1 uncultured Desulfovibrionaceae bacterium | reverse complement strand
TGGCGGATTGGGGGGTTACGGGTGACGGGACGAGCGGGGGGCAAACTTTCATGCCGCGCCCGGAGATGTTCGAGGGGGCGGACGGCCCCCTCGGAAGCTGCGCGACATCTTGCGTTGCCGCTGCTAAAAAATGCGGACCCGATCAAAGAAAGGATACCACTGGTCCACCACGGCGAATACGGGCATGGCGAACAGCACGCTGTCGGCGCGGTCCAGCATGCCGCCGTGGCCGGGCAGCAGACTGCCGGAATCCTTGACGTTGACGGAGCGTTTGAGCGCCGATTCGAACAGATCGCCCAACTGGGCGAAGGCGTTGAGCAGCACGCCGAGCAGCGCGAAGGCCCACCATGGAGCCTTGCCGGACGCCGCGCCGATCAGTGTGCAGAACAGCACGCAGGCCACAAGGCTGCCGATAGCGCCTTCCGAGCTTTTGTTGGGGCTCACTCTGGGCCATAATTTATGGCGCCCGAAACGGCTGCCCACGATGTAGGCGGCGGTGTCGGAAACGGCGACCGCGCCGATGACCAGAAACAGCTGCCAGGATGTCAGGTAGGTGGCGGGCAACAGCAGCAGAGGCACATAGGCCAACCCGGCCATGAAGATGCCGCCGGGCGCGAAGGCTTCGGCCTCTTCCACCATATCCCAGCGGAACAGAAAGCTCAGCGCGGCCAGCACAAAGCCCGCGCCCAGACAGACCAGGGCGTCCTGGGGCCGATGCATCCAGGTCAGGGCCAGCATGCCCCAACCCAGCAGAATGGCGCAGATGCGGCTGGGAATGCGGCCGGTTTTGCCCCAAAACAGGGAGTAGAACTCCCACAGGCCCAGGGCGGCCGCCAGCAGAACCAGTCCCAGCAGAAAGGGGCCGCGAAAATACAGGGCGGCCACCAGAACTCCGGCCAACGTCAGTCCGGTGATGGTTCGTTGCACGGCGGCGCTGCGTAATTGAATCATGCCATCTGCTCCTGAGTCTTGCCGAAACGGCGGTTGCGGGCGGCGTAGTCGGCCAGAGCCTGGCGCAGGAGTTCCGGCGTGAAGTCCGGCCAGAGCACGTCGCTGAAGTAGAATTCACTGTAGGCGCACTGGAACAGCAGATAGTTGCTGATGCGCAGTTCGCCGCTGGTGCGGATCACCAAATCCGGGTCCGGCTGATCCCTGGTGTACAGACGGGCGCGGAATGTTTCCTCGGTGACGTCCCCGGGGCGCACGCCGTCGGCCACCAGCGCGCGGGCGGCACGCAGGATTTCGTCCCGCCCGCCGTAGTTCAGGGCGAGGTTGACGGTCATGGCCGCGCCTTGGGCCGTGCGCTTCATGGCATGGCGCAGAGCCGTGCGGGCCGCCAGCGGCAGCTCGTCCATCTCCCCGAGGACGTTGAGACGTATGGACTGCCTGAGCATGTTGGGCACTTCTTCCGTCAGAAACTCCACCAGCAGGCTGAACAGGGTGCTGACTTCCTCCTGGGGGCGGTTCCAGTTTTCGCGGGAAAAGGTGTACAGCGTCAGATACGGGATGCCCAGCGTGCGGCATTCGGTGACGATGCCCCGCGCCGCCGCGACCCCGGCCCGATGTCCCGCGGTGCGGGGCAGACCCTGCCGTTGCGCCCATCGGCCGTTGCCATCCATGATGATGGCCACATGTTGCGGAAGCTGTTGCGCCATGCCGATCAGATATCCATGATTTCCTTTTCTTTGCCCTGGCAACGCTTGTCGGCCTCGGCCACGTACCTGTCCGTGAGCTTCTGCACGTCGTCGTTGGCCTTCTTCAATTCGTCTTCGGAAATGACTTTGTCTTTTTCCAGCTTTTTGAGTTGATCGTTGGCGTCGCGGCGTATATTGCGCACGGCGACTTTCGCCTCTTCGGCATACTTGCGGGAGACCTTGACCAGGTCCTTGCGGCGCTCCTCGGTCAACGGCGGGATGGAAATGCGGATGATTTTACCGTCGTTGACCGGGGTCAGTCCCAGATCGGACTTGAGGATGGCTTTTTCCACACCGGCGAACGACCCCTTGTCCCAGGGCTGGATCGTCACCGTGCGGCTGTCCGGCACGGCCACCGAGGCCAACTGGCTGATGGGCGTGGGCGTGCCGTAGTAGTCCACCTTGATGCCGTCCACCAGCGCGGTGCCGGCGCGGCCCGTGCGCAGTTTGCCGAAATCGCGGTCCAGCGCGGCCATGGCCTTGTCCATGCGGTCTTCGGCGTCCAGAAGGATGCTGTCTTTATCCATCGTGCGGATCTCCTTGTGCTCGAGTGTGGTAGTGATGGCGCGCGCCGGGCATCAGGCCCGCGCGCAGACGGTGGTGCCCACATCCTCGCCGCAGACGGCGCGCCGGATATGCCCGCCGAACATGCTGCACACGATGATGGGCACGTTGTTGTCCTGCGCCAGGGCGATGGCCGTGGAGTCCATGACCTTCAGATGGCGGGCCAGGGCCTCGTCATAGCTGACGCGGGTATATTTGACGGCATCGTCGTGCAGAGCGGGATCCTTGTCGTACACGCCGTCCACCTTGGTGGCCTTGATGATGGCGTCGCATTTCAGTTCCATGCCCCGCAGCGCGGCGGCGGTGTCCGTGGTGAAATAGGGATTGCCCGTGCCGGCGGCGCAGATGATCACCCGGCCCTTTTCCATGTGCCGCAGAGCGCGGCGGCGGATGAAGGGCTCGCAGACTTCCCGCATGGTGATGGCCGACAGCACGCGGGTGGGATGCCCCTGTTTTTCCAGCACGTCCTGCACCGCCAGGGCGTTGAGTACGGTGGCCAGCATCCCCATGTAGTCGGCGGAAGAGCGCTCCATCCCCTTGGCCGAGGCCGAGAGTCCCCGAAAAATATTGCCGCCCCCGATCACCAGGGCCACCTGCAACCCCATATCCACGACGCCGCCGATTTCATGACAGATTTTGGTAACGGTTTCAGGGTTGATGCCGGTTTTCTGCTCTCCGGCCAGGGCTTCGCCGCTCAGCTTGAGCAGGATGCGCTTGTAGTGAAGTTCGGACATACGTGGTTCCGCCTGTGGTTAGGGTGTGTATTCACCTACGGTATCAGAAAAAAAGGGGGGCTTGAAGCCCCCCCGTACCGTCAAATTCCACCGCAACGTCAACGCTATTCGGCGCTGCCGAGCTGCACGCGGACGAATTTGAGCACCTTCAGATCGTCACCCACTTCCTTGGCGGCTTCCCGGATGACATCGGCCACGGTCTTTTTGTCGTCGCGGATGAAGAGCTGCTCCAGCAGGCAGACTTCCTTGTAGAACTTCTTGACCGCGCCTTCAGCGATTTTTTCCACGATGTTTTCGGGCTTGCCTTCTTCGCGGGCTTTCTGGCGATAGACTTCGCGCTCGCGCTCCACGGCGGCCTGATCCATGCAGGAGGGGTCCAGAGCCAGGGGCGAGGACGCGGCGACCTGCATGGCCAGATTCTTGGCCAGAGTCTGAAACGCGGGCTTGGCGGCGGTGTCGGCGGAACCGGCTTCGATGTCCACCAGCACGCCGATTTTGCCGTTGGCATGGACGTAGACGCCGACGGCGCCCGGTCCCTTGCGCTCCATGCGGGCAAAGTCGCCCAGAGTCATGTTTTCACCCACGGCGGCTATCTGAGCCTGAAGCTCGTCGCCCAGCAGGGCTTCCAGCGCGGCCGCGTCGGCCGGGTTCTTGTCCAGCACCAGTTTGGCCACGGAGGCGGCAAATTCCTGGAATTTCTCGCCGCGGGCCACGAAGTCGGTTTCGCAACGCACGGCGGCCAGAGCGTACGCCGTGCCGTCGGCGGAGGAGGCCAGGGCCACCAGACCTTCGGAGGTGGCGCGGCCGGATTTCTTGGCGGCCTTGGCGATGCCCTTCTGGCGCAGCCAGTCCACAGCCTTTTCCAGGTCGCCTTCCACTTCCACCAGGGCCTTTTTGCAATCCATCATCCCCGCGCCGGTCTTCTCGCGGAGTTCTTTCACCAGTTGTGCGGTAATAGCCATATATTTCTCCTCAGGAAATTATTCCGCGGCGGCGGCGGCAGGTTCGGCCTGCGGCGCGGCTTCGGGAGCGGCCGCTTTCTTCAGTTCTTCTTCGGCGTCCTTGCCCTTGCCTTCCTTGTTGATGGCGTCGCCTTCCATGCAGGCTTCGGCGAAGGCGGTCACAAACAGCTTGATAGCGCGGATGGCGTCGTCGTTGCCGGGAATGATATAATCAATGACGTCGGGATCGCAGTTGGTGTCCGTGACGGCCACGATCGGGATGCCCAGCTTGCGGCATTCCTTGACGGCGATCTCCTCGCGATTGGGGTCGATGATGAAGGCCAGCTGGGGCAGGTGGTCCATGTCCTTGATGCCGCCGAGCGTCAGGTTCAGCTTGTCCATCTCGCGCTGCAGGGTCAGGATTTCCTTTTTCTGGTAGCGATTGATGGTGCCGTCGGCGAACATGCCCTCAAGCTTTTTCAGGCGGTCGATGCTCTTCTGGATGGTGACGAAGTTGGTCAGGGTGCCGCCCATCCAGCGGTTGGTCACATAAAACTGTCCGGCGCGACCGGCTTCGGCGCCCACGGCTTCCTGCGCCTGGCGTTTGGTGCCGATGAACAGCACCTTGCCGCCGTTGGCCACGGTTTCCACGACCTTGTCATAGGCGGTGCGGAACAGTTTGACCGTCTGCTGCAGGTCGATGATATGGATGCCGTTGCGCGCGCCGAAGATATAGGGACGCATTTTGGGGTTCCAGCGGCGGGTCTGGTGACCGAAATGCACGCCGGTTTCCAGCATTTGCTTCATGCTGACATACGCCATGATGTGATCCTCCGAAAAAGGGTTGGTGTCTTCCACTCCGGCCCTGACCTTACTACCCGGTTTTGCGCAAACAAAAAGCCGCCGCCGTGGGCGGGGGCGCCGGGCACCCCGGGCCGCTGCCGGAGTGTGCTTGATTCAGGGGGCCACTCATACACCAGGACGGCATCTTTGGCAAGGGCATCGCGCGCCGCGAGACAGGCCAATCGCATGCCGGGCGGGCGCGATGCCCCCGGTCCGGATTTACGATGCGGGGGAATTACTGTATCCCTACCCCGGGAGAGAGACTCCGCCGTTCGGTCGGGCGCATTTTTTCCACTGTAACAGGGGGCCGTTATGTATACGCATCTTCTTGTCGTGGGCGCGGGCTTTTTCGGCGCCGTCATCGCCGAGCGTGTCGCCGCCGAGCTGGATCTGCCCGTGACCGTCATCGACAGGCGGCCGCATATCGGCGGCAACTGCTGGTCGGCTGTGGACGAAGAAACCGGCGTGGAATGTCACATGTACGGTTCCCACATTTTTCATACCTCCGACGGGGAGGTCTGGAAATATCTGCGCCGGTTCACGGAGTTCAACGCCTACCGGCACCATGTCTGGACACAGCACGCCGGGCATGTCTACGCCATGCCCATCAATCTGCATACCATCAACAGCTACTATCGCAGGAATTTTTCTCCGGAAGAGGCGCGGGCCTTCATCCGCGAAGAGGCCGCCGCCGAGGGCATCGTCACGCCGTCGAATCTGGAGGAAAAAGCCGTCTCTCTCATCGGGCGGCCCTTGTACACGGCGTTCATCCGGGGCTACACCATCAAGCAATGGGAGAAAGATCCCACGGAGCTGGACCCCGCCATCATCACCCGGCTGCCGGTGCGTTACAACTATGACAACCGGTATTTCTCGGACGCCCTCGAAGGCATCCCTCTGGACGGCTATGGGGCCGTGTTCCGCCGGATGCTGGATCACCCCCGCATTTCCGTGCGTCTGGAGACGGATTTCGCGGATCTGCGGGAAACGCTCTCTGAAGATACGCTGGTCTGTTATACGGGCGCCATCGATCAATTCTTCGATTACAGCCTGGGGCGGCTGGAGTGGCGCACTGTGGATTTTGCGGTGGAGCGGCCGCCGTGCGCCGATTTTCAGGGAACCAGCGTCATGAATTACGCCGACGCCGAGATCCCCTGGACACGCATTCATGAGTTCAGGCACTACCATCCGGAACGGCCGTGCACCGGCCGCACGGTGATCTTCAGGGAGTTTTCGCGTTTCGCCGGGCCGGAGGACGCGCCGTACTATCCCGTGGCCACGCCGCGCAACGCCGCGTTGCTGGAGGAATACCGCCGGCTGGCCGCCGCGCTGCCCGACGTAGTGTTCGGCGGGCGGTTGGGAACCTACCGGTATCTTGATATGGACGACACCATTGCGGAAGCGTTGGCCTGCTATGCCTCCGTCATACGTCCCCGTCTGATCGGAACGGTTCGCCGCAGATAAGGCTCATGGACGTTTGGAAACTCGGACCTGTTCCCTCTTGAAGGATATTCAGTTGCTGCCTGCCGGCGAGCATTGGCCGAAATTGCAAAGCGTGGGACGTGTTCGGAGAACTTGTGAAATCGGAACAAAAAAAGTGAAGAAACAAGGTAGTGCACAGAAACATCTAAAGTTTCTGTGCACTAGCCGCCATGCGAGAGCATGGCGCGGCGGCGTAGTCGCCGTGAATGAGCCGAAAACCGCGTTTTTCGGCGAATGATCTTAACGCAAAATACGAAGTATTTTGTGTTATGCGGTACTAGAGCAGTTCACGGTTGAA
>CASQEL010000119.1 GCA_949427775.1 uncultured Desulfovibrionaceae bacterium | reverse complement strand
TTTTTTCTACGGCAAAGCCGGGTTGTTGTCCACGACCGCAACCATCGCCCGCGGGCAATCACACGAACAAAGATACTCTATTGAAAATACGGGCAATGCATATGTTGGTCATTACATTTTTTTGTTATTTCAGTAGGTTATACGTTTCATGCGATTGCCCTGTCATGGCCCGGCCATTCTCAGCAATGAGGTAGCGAAGCCCTTCAGGGCGGGGTGGCGCTCAATCGGCCTAAAGGCCGAGGTCTCAAACCACAAAGGAACTTGCGGATGAAGTCGAAAACGGTTTTGTTATCTGTTCGGCAGTCTGATGAAAATCTTTATGGCGGAACGCGCGCCGTTTTCTCGCCTGTCCCATGCAAAAAGCACGCCGTCCAAAAACAGGCAGAAAATTCCGCCACGCTCCTTCATGTGAGGCGAAGCCATAACCGGACAACGTATCGAAAAGACCGGACTGTGAGAAGTCGGCGCCGTCATCAGCGCGGGGCAATCGCACGAAACGTATAACTATTTGAAATAACGAAGAAAATATTCAGTCGCCGTGAATGAGCCGAAAACCGCCGTGCGATTGCCTGGTCATCAGCGGCGTCGCCGTGGTTGTGCCGGAGTTTGCCCCGCAGGCTTCACAGGCCCAGGCGTTCCCGGACGCGCTCCATCCGGCGCGCGTAGGTATGCCGGTCGCGCAGGTGCGCCCGCCAGGCTGTTTGCAGATGCGCCCGCAGGGCGGGGTCGCGTTCCAGGCGTTCCAGGCGTGGCCGCAGTTCGGAAGGGGCGGCCAGCGCGATTTCCCGCGTCAGTTCGGGCGGAAATATCTCCAGCCCCGGCGTGGCGTCGGTCAGCAGAAAGCCCCCGGCGGCCCAGACGTCGAAATGGCGCTGGGTCAGTCCGGCGGGCAGCAACAGACTGGTGACGTTGAGGGTGCAGCGGGCGGCGGCGTAGAGGTCGGGCAGGATCGTATAGTAGTCCACAGGCGGCCGCAGGTCGAGCGCGCCGCCTTCCGTGCTCGAAGAGGCCAGCCGGGCGCGCCAGTCGTCGTCGCCGTGGATGGTCAGCCCGCAGGGCAGGGCGGCCCGGAGCCAGCGGGTCCGGTTGGCCGCGGCGCAGCGTTCCGCGCCGTGTCCGGCCCGGCGCACGGCATGGCCCGGCCAGACTTCGATGCCGGTGCGCGTTGCCCACCAGAAAAAATCCGGCCGCCCGCCGTGTTCCAGCAGGGCCAGGGCCTCTTCCAGCAGGGTCGGGTCCACGTCGGCGGCGGCGAAAAAGCGGTCGCGATCCGGAAAGCCGGAACGCCCCACAAAAAGCACCCGGTTCACAGCCGTCATGCCCGCCGGAGGCCCCTGTTGCGGTGTTCGCCACATATGCGGAGCCACGGCCAGGGGGAGGTGTTCGGCCTGCCGCGCGCCCGCCCGCCGCAGGCCCGGCAGAAACGCCGCGTCGGTGCAGAACAGCGCGGCCTCGCGCCACCAGGGCAGGCGCAGCGAGGAAAGCACGTGCCAGGGATTGTCCACAAACCATACGGCCACGGGCACGCCGCACCCGCGCAGCAGGTGGAAGGCCGCGCCTTCCGCGTCCAGTCCCCGCAGGTTGACGGAAAAGAACAGCCCCGGACGTTCCCGGCGCAGCAGGGCGGGCAGGGCGGCGGGATCGCGGGTCGGGATCTCGCGCACCGCACAGCCCGAGGCCGCGAAGGCCGCGCGCAGTTCGCGATCCAGCAAGTGTCCTTCTCCGACCGGGAGGACCACGGACGGCACGGCCGCGGGTTCGGCCGCCGGGCGGAGCAGGGCGGCCTGTATCCGGCCCCACAGCGGCCCCCAGAACTCCGGGAACAACCGCAGATTCTGCCGGTAGAGAAGAATGCGGCGGGATCGGGCTTCGGCCACGGCTTCGTCCGGGGCGACCGTTCGCCAGCGGGCGGGGATGCGGGCCTCCCAACCGGGGGCGCATTCCCGCATGGCCCGGACAAAGGCCGGGCAGTCCACCCGGATAACCTCGGCGTCGCCGCAGAGGGCCGCCGCCGCGTCCGGGTCCGGTCCCGTGCCCAGGAGCAGCACGCCGTGGCCGGAACCGGATCGGACAAAAGATTCCGGCCCCTGGGCCAGCGTCTGGAGACGGCCCAGCGAGTCCGGCAGCCGGAAACGCCGGGGCATGGAGGAAAAGGCGGAACAGGAGGGCATGGAACGCTCCGGGAACGCCCCCGCGCGCGCACTTGGCGAAAGGACGCTTTTGGTATATGGTTGCGTGTTGGTGTCTGTATGAAACAATATCGCGATCATTATTTTCTCAAGGCCAAGCAGGAGAAGTATCCTGCCCGTTCCGTGTATAAATTGAAGGAACTGGACAAGAAGTTCAAGCTGTTTCGGCCGGGTATGCGCGTACTGGACCTCGGCGCGGCCCCCGGTTCCTGGTCCCTGGCCGCGGCCGAGCGCATCGGCTCCGGCGGCCGGGTGCTGGCCTGCGATCTCCAGACCACGGAAACGGCGTTTCCGTCCAACGTCACCTTCATGCAGGAAGACGTGTTCCGGCGGTCCCCGGCCTTCGAGGCCGAGTTGACCCGGCAGGGGCCGTTCCATGTGGTCATGAGCGACATGGCTCCCCGGACCACGGGCACGCGCTTTACGGATCAGGCCCGCTCGCTGGAATTGTGCCTGGAAGCGCTGGCCGTGGCCGATCTCCGGCTGCTGCCGGGCGGCAGCTTTGTGGTCAAGATATTCATGGGGCCGGACATTCAGGAACTGCTTGTCCCCATGCGCGGGCATTTTGCCTCGGTCAAGTCTTTCAAACCCAAGAGTTCCCGCGCCGAAAGCAAGGAAACATTTTTCGTCGGCCTGGGATTCAAGGGTCCGTTTGAGAGCGCCCCGGAACCGGAACTCCCGGACGGCGCGTCCCATGGGGCCGTGCCTCCCGAAGGCCGCGACCGATAGGGCGGCGCGGGTCTGGGGAGAAAAAACGTCGACGCGGGAATCCGCGCCGACGCTTTGATGATCCGGGCCGCGGGCGTTTGCGACAACGGCCCGACAGTGAAGCATGCGGATGCCGTCGGGCGATCAACCAGAACATTTTTTGGGAGGTTTTATGTCAGGCCATAGCAAATGGGCCAATATTCAGCATCGTAAGGGACGGCAGGACGCCAAGCGCGGCAAGGTCTTCACCAAGGCCGCCAAGGAAATCATCATCGCGGCCAAGGGCGGCGGCGATCCGGCGGGCAACTCCCGCCTGCGCGCGGCCATCGCGGCGGCCAAGGCCGTCAACCTGCCCAAGGACAAGATCGAAGCGGCCATCCGCAAGGGCACCGGCGAGGACGCGGGCGGCGATTTTGTGGAAATCTTTTACGAAGGCTACGCGCCCGGCGGCGTGGCGGTGATCATCGAGGCGGCCACGGACAACAAAAACCGCACCGTGGCCGAAGTGCGGCACATTCTGACCAAGCACGGCGGCTCCCTGGGCGAAACAGGCTGCGTGGGCTGGATGTTCGACCGCAAGGGCGTGATCAGCCTGGACAAAAGCAAATATACGGAAGAGGCGCTGATGGAGGCCGCCCTGGAGGCCGGAGCCGAGGACGTGCTGGACGAGGACGACACCTGGACCGTGCATACGGCCATGGCCGACTTCACCAGCGTGCGCGACGCGCTGGAGGCCGCCGGATTTGAAATGCTTTCGGCCGAGCTGGCCATGATTCCCCAGAACACCCTGGATGTGGACGCGGAAACCGGCCGCAAGCTGTTGCGTCTCATGGACGCCCTGGACGACAACGATGATGTGCAGAACGTGTACGCCAACTTCGATCTGCCTGACGAAGTGATGGCGGAACTGAACTAGCCGTATGCCCCGCAGCGTTTGCAGCGTCTCGGGAAACGCCGTGACCGTCATCGGGATCGACCCCGGTTCCCGTGTGCTGGGATGGGGCGTGGTGCGCGAGGCGTCGGGCGTGCTCCATCTGGTGGATTGCGGCGTGGTGCGTCCCGACGCGCGCGCGGAAACGGCGTTTTCCGCCCGGCTGGCGTATATTTATCGGGAACTGGCGGCCGTCATCGGCCGCCTTGTTCCCGACGAGGCCGCCGTGGAACAGGTGTTCACCGCGAAAAACGCCGCCAGCGCGCTCAAGCTGGGGCAGGCGCGCGGCGTTGCGGTGGCGGCGTGCGCGGCGCGGGGGCTTGACGTAAGCGATTATGAACCCAGATTGGTGAAAAAGTCCCTGGTGGGCGCCGGGGGAGCCGACAAGGAGCAGGTCAGCTTCATGGTCGGGCGGTTGCTCAACACCAGGCCCGACTGGGCGTTGGACACCAGCGACGCGCTGGCCGTGGCTATCTGTCATCTGACCATGCGCCGTTTCGCCCGGCTTGCGCGGTAAGCGGCGCGGCGCTCGCGGGTTCGTCCGGCGGGAACGGTCTTCGATCCTCTTTCCTAGTACACAGAAACATCTAAAGTTTCTGTGTACTAGCCGCCATGCGAGAGCATGGCGCGGCGGCATAGTCGCCGTGAATGAGCCGAAAACCGCGTTTTTCAGCAAATGATCTTGACGCAAAATACGAAGTATTTTGTGTTATGCTGTACTAGTCCCCCGGTCGCGGCTTTTCCGCCCGACAGTCTTCGGGGCGGCCCGCCCGCGCGGCGGACGGCGCGGCGCGCTTTTCATCCCGGCGGCGGATTTCAAGGTGAAACAACCGCGACGGCTCCGGCGCGGCGGAAGTTCCTGAACTGTCCTCCGTGCCGGAGCCGTTTGCGAAAGCGCGCGGCGGCGTGTTATTCGATCAGCGTCGCTTTCCTGATGATCACCGGTTCGCGGGGCACGTCGTCGTGCATGCCGCGGCGGCCGGTGGCCACAGCGCCGATTTTATCCACCACGTCCTGCCCCTTGATCACCTTGCCGAACACCGTATAGCCCCATCCCTGGCCGGAAGGCGCCTTGAAGTCCAGGAACGCGTTGTCCTTGGTGTTGATGAAAAACTGGGAAGTCGCCGAGTGCGGGTCCGAGGTCCGGGCCATGGCGATGGTGTACTTCTCGTTTTTCAGACCGTTGGAGGCTTCGTTCTTGATGGGCTTGCCGGTGGGTTTTTCTTTCATGTCCGGCGTCATGCCGCCGCCCTGGATCATGAAGTCCTTGATGACCCGGTGGAAAACGGTGCCGTCATAGTGCCCGGCCTTCACATAGGCCAGAAAGTTGGCCACGGTTTCCGGGGCCTTGGCGGCGTCGAGACGCACGACGATGTCGCCCATGTCGGTTTCCAGCCTGACGGCGGGATTGGGCTGGGCGGCCCACGCGGGCGCGGCGCACAGCATCGTCAGGACAAGGGCGCAGCAGAGTTTGAAAAGACGCATAGAACTCTCGCTTGTTGAAGGTTGTTCGGATTGCGGGCGCGGCGGCCCGAAAATTTTGCGGAAAGTTTCCGACCTTCCCTGTACCACGATGCTTCCGCAGGGGCAAATGGCGACCGTGAGCGTCGATCCCCGCGCCGAACGGCATCCCGCTTTCTTCGCGCCCGCATGCTCTTTTTCCCCGGCAATGTCCCCGGCATATTCCGCGTAATATGCCGTAACATTACGAAATCGGCTACTTCACGTTCTTTTTCGGATTCTCGACGCATCTTCTCGAGAAGCTCTATCCGACGTCCCATGGAGGGTATTTTCCGCTCAAGGGCCGGGATGCCGGGACTTGCGGAGAATACGTTCTTGACTTATATAGTAACAGGACAATACGGGAAACCGTCCCGGTTTTTCCGCGCGTTCCGTTTTCACTTCTTTATGGAGGACTTTATGGAAACTGCTCGTACTGTTGCCAAAACAGGCGTCAGCGTTGCTTCGATCTACATGCGCCAGGTGTACCAGTGGATGACCGTGGGCCTGGCGTTGACGGCCGTGACGGCCTTTGCCGTGTCGCATTCCCCGCAGGCTGTGGCGTTCATCCGGGGTAATTCCTTTGTATACATCGGCCTGATCATCGCCCAGTTCGCCCTGGTCATCGCGTTGAGCGCCGCCGTGCAGCGCATGTCCGCGGGCCTGGCGACCGGCCTGTTCGCGCTGTATTCCGTGCTGACCGGCGTCACGCTGTCCAGCATCCTCATCTTCTATTCCATCGGGTCCATCGCCAACGCGTTTTTCGTGACGGCGGGAACCTTCCTGGTCATGAGCGTGTACGGCACCGTCACCAGGCGCGACCTGACCGGCATGGGCAGCTTCCTGATGATGGGCCTTATCGGCATCATCATCGCCATGATCGTGAATCTGTTCCTGGAGAGCACGATGATGGACTTTGTGATCAGCTGCCTCGGCGTGCTCATCTTTACCGGCCTGACGGCTTATGACACCCAGAAGCTGCGTCAGTTCGGGGAAGGAACGCCTCTGGGCGACGCCACGGCCGTGCGGCGCGGGGTCATTCTGGGCGCGCTGACGTTGTACCTGGATTTCATCAACCTGTTCCTGATGCTGCTGCGTCTGTTCGGCGGCAGCCGCGACTGATACGGGCGAGAGGGAGTTTTCCCTGTCGCGCGAAGAATTTTTTCCTGAGGCATTCGCGGGCGGAAGGCACGGGCTTTCCGCCCCGTGTTTTTTCCGCGAACACGGGATACATGCCCGTATA
>CASQEL010000118.1 GCA_949427775.1 uncultured Desulfovibrionaceae bacterium | reverse complement strand
GGCGCGTCGAGCATTGCAGCCAATGCCGTTTCGTCCGGGTTGACAAAGAATTGTTGCCGCGAGTGCGGGGTCCGGAGCGCCGAGGCAAAATCCTCCGGGTCCGTCCGCGCCTGCGCGCTGTCCCCATCGTCAGGCCGGACGCAGGACTGATACAGGGAGATCACATCCGCAAGCGGTTCTTCCGCGTCCAGGAAAAGCAGGGATTCATAACCGGCGGAGGGCAGGCTTTCTTTCAACGCGGCCAGGTCTTCAGCGGCGCGGATGGATCGAACCCGGCCGTACAGGGATTCAGGCACGCCGAGAGCGGCCAGGTCTTCATCCCGCAGCGTTTCCCAAAGACAACCGGCGGAAGCCGGTTGGGGAGAAGCGTTCGTCTCCATGGCCGGGTCTTCTTCAACGACGACGATGTGGATGCCGCCTGTGGCCGGGTCGATTTCGCAACGCCGCTTTCTGGCCCATGCGTACGCATCATCATGCCGGTCCACCCAGAGCAACATATAGACATTGCCCTTTTCGGGTCTGAGAAGAATGCACCGGCAGGCGTCGTCCACACGCACGGAACGCAGACGTTTGTCGCGCGCGTTGCGGATCTTCTCGTAATTGTAGCCCGGAAGCGTCGGATTTTGCCGGAACTTGCTGACGAACGTCATTACCTTTGACTGTTCTTGACGGGGCAGAACGGCAAAAGCCGTGAAAAAATCCGCCGAAACCGCGATGGTCACAGGGGGGGTGCTCATGTTTGACTGCCTAACGTGTCGATAAGGTCTTGCGCGACGCTTGTCGCTGCGAGAGAGAACAACCGCCATCCAAGGGAATCCGCCATATGGAGCAGATTGTCGTTGTCTTCCGTAAGAACGCCGATCCGTCTGTCGGGCCATGCCAATTCAGCTTCGCCGAGAACGCGGCCATCCCCGGTCAGCTCGAAGCCGATTTCGGGAACCGGAGCGTTTTCGCGCATGAGGCGTTCCAGCAACGCCTGGGCCCGGTCGTCTGTAATGAGTTCCAGAGCATCCTGCCAAACGCGCTGATCCGCCACAAGACGCGCCTGGAGAGAGCGGCCCGGCACGATGCTGTCCAGGGAATCAAAAAGCCCGGCATCGCACCCCGACCTGGTGGCCGCGCAGGCGCTGTCCGCAAACTGAAAAACATTCATGGCACGGAGATACCCACGCCATATCGCCCGGAACTGATCGCTGCCGCGCGCCTCTTCGCCGTCATCCAGCAGGAGGAGGACCGAGGCCGGAGGGGCGTTTTCGGGTTCCCTTCCAATCGAGGCGAACCGTCGGCAGGAGACGAACGACGCGCATTTTGCCATGGCGGCGTTTTCCTGCAAGGCAAAGGTTTGCAGGAAACGCGGACTCAGTGAGGCGACTTCGTCGCGCAAAGGAGCGCCGATCCTCCCCAGCGCGGCAATGGTCGCGTAGGTCGAAGCAACGCGCCGCCAGCCGTCCGGGTCCGGCCGGGCAAGAAAATCCAGCAACAGCGAAAAGCTGTTTCTTGCCGGGGGAATCCTGTCCACGCCGTGCAGTCCCCATTTTGCCCACACCTTCTCGGCGGCATCGCCCCAGCCGTCTTCAACAAGGTCGCAATACGGCTCTTCCTTTCCGTTGAAGGCGGAATTCACATCCTCCCAGCAAAGCGACCACACCCGGAAGTTCCCTGAGAGCAACAGCGCCGTGCGCTGGGCCGCGTCTTTGCCCAGTCGATCCTGATGGTAGCTGTATCCGTCGGTAAAGACCACGAGCGGTTTGGTGTTCATGGCGGAGCGGGCCGGACGAAACACGAAATCCGCGCGGCTTGGAACGCTGACATTCAGCGGTTCGCCCAGGGGAACCTGCTGTTCGATAGTCCAGCGGGCGTCGCCGATTTCCAGGAAAAATCCTTCCTGTCCGTTGACGAGCTGGCGTTCCAGCCGGATTTTCCGGTCCTGGCTGTTGGAACGTCGCAGGGCCTCGATGAAGCGCTTTTCAAGTTCCGACTCGTACAGAGAACCGGCTGTAAGACCGTCCAGCGTGGGTGCGGCCACCAGTTTGTCCTGATAGCGGAGCAACTCCCGCAACGTGTCCACGGCCTCCTTCTTGGAAATGGACGCCGCCAGCCTGCTGTTGCGGTACGCCAGCAGGCACTGGTAGCACCCGTCCCCTCGGGGATTTTCTTCGCAGGTGCAGCGCTCCATATGGCGCAGCGCCGACGTGAATACCTCAAAGAGGGCGTTGCCGCGTATAATCTGCTTCAGATAGCCTGTGCCGCCGGGAACGGTATCGTAAATGACAAGGTATTGCTTGCGCAGACCGGCGTCGGCGGGGTCCGGCTCCGAGTGAAGCGTGCTCTGCAGGTGCGCCAGGGCGCCGCCGAAGCGCAGCTTCAACCCCAGCGAGAACGCCGCGATGAACGAGTCCGTCCTGCTTTGGGTAAACGCGTCGTTTGTGAAAGGGAGCAGCATCTTGACGGCTTCCGAGCTGAAATCTCTGTACAGGTAGACGCAATCAAGAACCTGTTCTTTTGCTCCGGGCGCGTGCGCCGGGCATCCCCAGGTATGTTTGGTCGGATCAGGGGAATTGCCGAGGACGGAACCGCACTGCCTGCAGATGCGGAATCCGCGCCGGGGGCGCACGACGCCCGCCACGGCGACGCCGGGGGAGTCGTCCGCTTCGCCGAAATTGATTTCCCGAAAGTCGGCTTTGCGGATGTACGCGTAGCCGAAGACGGTTTCCTCCGTATCCAGCTTGAAGGCTTGTTCCAGCGCTTCCGGCTCGTAGTCGATAAGAAGCTGGCGTACAAAAAACTGGGGTTCGCGGCTTTCCGCGTCATCGCCGAGGCGGCTGTCCTTATCCGAGGTCGTGGCATAGACCTGGGTCATCCTGAGCATCTCGCGCAGTTGGCCGCTGTCGGCAAAAAGCGTGCTGCCGCAACGCGGGCAGGCGCTTTGGACTGCCGCGGCGCGGTTGGGTTCGGCATAGGAGCACGCCGGACACAATCGCCAGAGTTCCGTCTTGCCGGACTCCATATCCACCTGATTGACGAGCACCTTGCGCTTTCCCGCGTAGAAGGCGTTGCCGGGGGCGAACTCCGTCAGGGCGCTCTGCGCCGCGCGCCCGTACTCATAGGTGGTGATGTCGTAATTGCCCTTGCCCTGACTCTTCTCCCTCTTGCGGTAAATGATGGAGTGAAGCGTCACCCCCTGCTCAGGGAACGCGTAATTGGGCATGAGGCCCTCGTCCGTGAAAAACTGGAGCGTCTTGCGGTTCTGAAGTCCGGCGACAAGCGCGGTCAGGGCGTCCGCCTCCATGCGCAGGTGCCTGACGGCTTTTTCCGTGCTTTCATCCTGCGCCGGAGCAGCGGCAAGCGCCTTGCTTTTGGCCCGCGCCTTTTGAATACGCTTGCGCAGGCCGTCCCGCTCCCGCAGCGTCCGGCCGAGCCCTGTGATGATTTTGATGCCGAGCGGGGTTTGACGCTCTCCGTTTTGGTCTGTTTCCCCGAACAGAAACCGACGCAGATATTCTTTGGTTTCCGCCGACATGGCTTCGCCGAAGAGGCTCAGGAATCTCTCCAGCAACTCCGTGGCGTGAAGATCGATGTAGGTCAAAAAATTATAGGGGAACGCCTTGTCGGCGTTGTGTTTTTCGTCGTCCGTCCGCGCTTTCCGGCGGCGCTCCACGGCGGCAAGGGCTTTGCCGAGAATATCGGGGACAGCTCCGGCGGGGAGGCCGCTTCTGACCCAGCAATCCATGCAGTAGGCTGTCAATTGACGCTCCAGTACGGCGGAAGCATTGAGAAACACTCCCGGAGGCGTCACCGTTCCCCGCATCATCAGCCGGGGGTTGGCGTAAAAATACAGATCATGCGTTTTGGAACCCGCGATGGTGATGTTGAGGGCGTTGCCGTCGCACCGGCCGGCGCGCCCTATGCGTTGCAGGTAGTTTGCCTGCGCCGGGGGCACCGAGCACTGGATGGTGGTCGAAAGCTCCCCGATGTCGATGCCCATTTCCAGCGTCGGCGTGCACGAGAGCAGGTTGCAGTCCCACGGCTTGCGCTGATCCCTCTTGCGTTTGAAGGAAAGCTCAAGCTCCTCCCTCTCCTGCCGTTGCAGCAATCCCGTATGCTCCGCCGTGTGCAGGCGCTCCACCGCGCCGTTCCGGTACAGGTTGCCGTAAAAATGCGTTTTTTCCGGCTCGGCGGCATACGTGCCCCCGCACAGGCGCAGGCAGGGCGCGCCTTCCCATAAAGGCGCTTCAGCCGCGGCGACGGAAAGCAACTGCCGACACCGGCCGCAACGCATCATGCCGACCCTCGTCGTCAGACGCAGCGCGTCGGAGGCGATCCCCCAAACCCTTTTCCCGTCCGGCTCGCGGTGATCGAGAATACCGGCCCTGCCCAAAACGCCCAGCGCCGCCGCATAGACATTTTGAAGCGCGACATTGCCCAACCCGGCGAGTTCCGGAAAGATTGTCAGCCCCCACTTGAGGCACCAGGTATTGCCGCTCGCCGAGGTGACGGACTCGAAATTTTCCCGGACGCTCTCGCTCAGAAAACGGGGGCTCTTGTGTTTGGGGCCGAACCTGGGCATGTAGGAAAAGGTTTTTTGCCCGATAGAGTAGATATTTCCCCTGTTTCTTATGAAGTTTTCCATTAGGGGGTGGGCAAAGACAGCCCCGTTGCGCCGCAGATGCGTCAGAAAGCCCGCCACAAAGGCTTGGCATTGCGTCTCGGTGCAGTCCCGCAGGCGGTCATCCTGACCCGTGAGAAGCGTCCGGAGGTCATGCGCCGCGGCTCTGAGTTGCTCCACCGGCACACAGGCGATGGAAGCGCCGCTTTTTTCAAGCGTGCGTCCTACGGAGGCGTTGAGCGTGTAGGCATTGGCGATTTCCCACCCCAGGCGTTCCCCCACGTCGGCGGGCAGGCGGGAATCTTTCGGCAGCTTCCCGTCCCGGCACAATGCCTCATATGACGCGAACCACTCCATGCTGGGGTGGATGAAGCGGGCCAGATAGGCTTCCGGCGACAGCCTGCTCCGCCAGTAGTCCCGGAAGATGCCCGGAAAATCCTTCAGCAGAGGGTCGCCGTTTTCGCCGCACTGCTGAAGACACTGCTGGATAGCCGTGCGCAGGGTTGTATTGAAGGTGCGGGCTCCGAAAAATCCCGCCCGGTGGGCCGCATCCTGCACGTTGTCGGAAAACGTGATGAGTTTCTTGTCGTCGTTGGCGCGGGAACCGTAGAGGATGGAAATGACCGCGCTGGTCAGGCTTGCCGCGCGACTGCCGAGAATGAGCCAGGAGTGCCGGGCCTTGCAGAAGGGGCATTCCATGCCGTCAAGGGACGTGTGGCGGTACACGGGAATGCAGTGTTCCGAATGGCAGACGGGGCAGCGCCCGTCGGCGTCGGCCCGTCGGCGCAGCGTGTTGCAGCCGCCGCAAACAACGCATTCCGTGCCGGTTTCTCCCAGTGTTTCCGCCCGTGTTCTGTCCGGAAAAAAGATGCTGTACGCCCGGGCACTGTTTTTGCTCCGGGAAAAGAAGGCGCGGTATATGGCGTCAAGGTCTGTGGAAAAGGTGTTGTCCTGCACGTCCGTGACGCTCAGCCAGCCTCCGGCCCCGCATTCGCGGCAGGAAACAAGCGGCAGGAACGCCGTCTTCGTCCGCGTGGTGATGTCGGAGTGGAAGGCGAGCTCCGGCGTTCGGGAAACGGAAACAACAATGCGGCTGAGTTCCCGTATCCAGAGCTGCGTGCGCACGAGATGCAGCAGGGATTTGCCGGGCCTGCCGTCAGGCGCGGTTTCAAGAGCCGTGCTGACCAGGGAAAGCAGGCTGTCCAGAAGCAGCGTGCGGAGCTCCGCGTCCTCAACCCTGGGGAAGAGGCGTTCCGCCAGTTCGTCCGTCAGGGCGATTTCCGTCTTCAGCAGGCGCACAAGGTTCTGAAACCACAGGCAGGATTTCAGTTCCACGCCGATGCGGCGGCGGGCCTCTTCCGTAGCGATGTCCGCGGGGGGCGGCGTCAGAAACCAGAGGCCGTACTGCGCCGCCAGGTAGTCCCGCGGCGTGGCGTAGGCGGAGAGGGACAGACGTTCGCGGTCCCGGCCGGAGGGAAGCTCGATGTTCTTCAGCACGCTGTCCCCAAGGAATTCCGCGGGGGAAAGCCTGTGCTCCGTGATGACGGATTCTCTTGTGAATTCCTCCCCGAAAATATCCCCGGCGTACTTCAGGAGCTGTTCCATGGAGCCGTCGTCGTTGCCCAGCGTGGCGGATGTTCCCACGCAGCACAGCGCGCCTTCGGGCATTCCCAGACGCGCCTTCAGCCGCCGAATCAGACAGGCAAGGTCCGTGCCCTGGGCGCCGTCGAAGGTGTGCAGCTCGTCCACCACCAGATAGGAGAGCGTTTCCGGCTCGTTGAAGCGCCACAGCGCCACGTCGTCCGGGCGGACCAGCAGGTAGTCCAACATCTTGTAGTTGGTAATGAGGATGTCCGGCGGATTGTCGCGCAGGCATTCCCTGTTGGTGACGACGCCGCTTTCCGTCATCTTCGTGGAGCCGCTCCCCGGTTCCTGTCCGCCTGCTTCCTCTCGATTTCCGCTATGGCTTGTTCG
>CASQEL010000117.1 GCA_949427775.1 uncultured Desulfovibrionaceae bacterium | reverse complement strand
TGTGGGGCGGAGCCCCACATCTTTTGGAGCATTTCAACCGTGAACTGCTCTAATGAGGACTGACCTTAGTCCTGTTCGTCGCCTACGAGGGAAATTTCGCGATAGGCGCGCCACTTGCCGTCCTTCTGCTTGATGACTTCATAGAGATTCTTGAAGGTCATCTGGTTTTCCCGCTTGTTGCTCACGTCCAGGGCGGTCACTTTTTCCGTGGTGGTGACCAGGGCAAGGTTGTCGCTGATCTTGGTCACTTCAATGTCACTCACGGCGTAGTCCACAACCTTGACCCTGGCGAAGTATTCCTGCAACGCTTTTTTGCGATCCGCCTTGGACCTGGTCATGTCCATTTTGGTGTCCCCGGTCACGTCCACCCAGACAACGGGCGCTTCTTCCGTAAAGATATCCAGCACCTTGCCGGGATCGTTCTGTTTCCATCCGGCAGCGAGATCCTGATTCATGAGGCGGGCGATGGCGTCTTCATCCGTCCCGGCAAGCGCGGTTCCGGCAAGCCCCAGAGCAATCAGCATGGTCATCACTGCGCCGTAAAGAAATTTTTTCATATTATACCTCCAAAAGTTGAATATAGGTAAGGGGGGACAGTCCCTTATTCAACTGTATAGGAGGAACGCGGCATGAAGTCAACAGGCATAAAAAATTCGCAGTGCTGCATGCGTGTCGCAAAGTATGGAAAGATATTTTTTGCGCGGCGTTCCTCCGTGCCCCGTCATGCGTCTGCAGTGATGCGCAATCAGTGGCTATGGAGATAATACAGAACAGCCACGCAAATCATGCTGGCGGCCCGCAGCCCCTGATTGGCCGTCACCAGCTTGAGAGCCATGACCGGCCGGAAGAATCCGGCGTAGGAGGGGAACTGATGACGGACGGCCCGCATGGGCGTGGAGAGAATGTTTCCCACCAGCAGGGCCAGAACCACTTCCCGGGCGTCGAGTCCGCCCGTGTTGAGCACGCTGCCCGCCGCCGAAAGCGCGGCTCCCAGCTCAGCGGCCAGATGCAGCACGATAATGCCCATGGCCTGCGGTTTCAAAAAAGACAACCATTGGGCATGGTTGGTCATCCAGCGTTCAGCGACCTGAAAAAAACCGTGCTGTTGCAGCAGGTACATGATTACGTATACCGGCACGGTGAAATAAATCAGTTTGGGCAGACGGCGTTTGAAGCGCTTCCATGCCTTGTGCAGCGCTTCCCGCCAGGTGGCGCTTTTCCGCCCTTCGAGCAGACAGGCGACGCATCCCTCGGGAGGGGGCGGCAACAGCAAACGGGCGGCTCCCACGGTCAGCAGCGTGCGTCCCACGGCGGCCAGCAGGGTGAGTCCCACATACAGCAGCGCGGGCGTGCCGAGCACCGGCCAGGTCAGCAGCAAGATGGTCGGCGTATGCACCAGGTAGGCGGGCAGGCTGTTGAACAGGTTGGCCAGCATCAGTTCCCGATCGGAGATTTCCCCCTTGTCGCGGCTTTCCGCCAACAGGGCGTTGGCGGCGGCGGGGGAAACAAAGGCCATGGAAAATGCCGCGCCGGCCACGTCCCGCAGATGGGCCAGCCGGGCCAGAGGCGCGGCCAGTCCGGCCAGGTGGCGGGTCCAGTTGAGTGCCTCCAGAAGATTGGCCACCAGCAGACCCGTGGCCAACCCGGTCAGCAGGCGCAGCATGGGCTGAAACAGCCCATGCCAGAGTTGAGCAAATTCTTCCATGACGGATTCAGTCCGCGTCCGTCATACCGGGATCGTCCGCCAGATCCCGGCGGCCCGCCTGGGTACGGGCCAGCACGTCGCAACGTTCGTTTTCGGGATGTCCGTTGTGCCCGCGCAGCCAGTGCAGGCTGACCTGGTGCGTCTTGAGCAGGGGAAAGAGCGCTTCCCACAGATCCCGGTTTTTCACCGGTTTTTTGTCGGCCTTGCGCCAATTGTTGTTGCGCCAGCTGACCAGCCAGCCTTTTCGGATGGCGTTGCAGACATACTGGGAGTCTGAATACAGGTCCACCAGACAAGGTTCCTTCAGAGTTTTGAGCGCTTCCAGCACGCCCATGATTTCCATACGATTGTTGGTCGTGCGGGCATAACCGCCGCTGAGCTCGCGTTCCTGACCCGTCGAGCGGCCGCGCAGAATGGCCGCCCAGCCTCCGGGACCGGGATTGCCCAGGCAGGAGCCGTCCGTGTAGATATCAACCTGTTTCATCAACTGTCCTTTGCGTTTTGAAAAAGAGTGTGAAAGCGGCGGCGCATGATTACGCGATATGCGTTTCGACCTTCAACCCGTATTTTTCCATGCGGGCCAGCAGTGTGGGGCGGGAAAGACCCAGCAGACGGGCCGCGTGGGAACGGTTGCCGCCGGTCATGCGCAAGGCTTCGCGCACGACGGCCCGGCCCATGACGTCCATGAGATCTTCAAAGGGCGTGTTGCTGGTCCGGTTCTCCAGAATGTTCCTGATATGCGCTTCAAGGGCCTCGGGCACGTCGCCTTCCCGCAATGTGGACGCTGTTTGCGGAGCATGTCCCGGCATGCCCTGCTTGACGTCTTCTATGGTGAGCGGCATGCCGCGGCTGAACACCAATGCTTTTTGCAGGGTATTGGCCAGTTCCCGCACATTGCCCGGCCAGGCCGACGCCTTCAGGTAGTCCAGGGCCGCTTTTTCCAGACCCGGATTGTGCATGTCCAGAGCACGGGCATGGCGTTCCAGAAACCAGTCGGCCAGCAGCGGGATGTCTCCGCGCCGATCGCGCAACGGCGGCAGATGCAGGGAAACCACCTTGAGACGGTAGTACAGGTCTTCACGAAAGCGCCCCTCCGCCACAGCGGCTTCCAGATCCGCATTGGTGGCGGCGATGATGCGCACATTGACGCTGATGGGCTCGCGGCCTCCGAGGCGTTCTATCTGGCGTTCCTGAAGCAGACGCAACAGCTTGGCCTGGATGCCCAGGGGCATGTCGCCGATTTCATCCAGAAACAGCGTCCCTCCCGACGCCTGCTCGATTTTGCCGATGCGCCGGGCGTTGGCGCCGGTGAACGCGCCTTTTTCGTATCCGAAAAGCTCGCTTTCCAACAGCGTGTCGGGAATGGCCACGCAGTTGATCACGCTGTAGGGTTTGCGGGCGCGCAGGCTGTGCTGATAAATGGCGCGGGCCACCAGTTCCTTGCCGGTGCCCGATTCGCCCCGCAGCAGCACCAGCGTATCCGTGGGAGCCACGCGGCCTATGGCCTTGTACAGGGAATGCATGGGGGCGCTGCTGCCTATCAGGGCTTCGGCGTCGGGATCAGCCGCTGCGCCGGGGGCGTCCGCGCCGTCAGGGTCCGGGCTCATGGTCACCGGGGCGCGCATGCGCCGCCCGGCCTCCACGGCTTTTTCGATCAGCGAGAGCACATCCGGAATATCGAACGGCTTGAGAATATAATCGAACGCCCCCAGCTTGGTGGCTTCAATGGCGGTTTCCGTGGTGGAAAAGGCCGTCATGATGATGACGGGCAACCGTTCCTCCAGCGAACGCATGGTCTGGAGTGTTTCCAGGCCGTCCATGCCGGGCATGCGAACATCCATGATCACGCAGTCCGGAAGACGCTCCCGCACCAGCGCCAGGGCCTGTTCGCCGGAGGACGCCACGCGCACGTCGTATCCCTCCTCCGTCAGCAGGCGTTCAAAACCCTGACGCAGGTGATGGTCGTCGTCGACAATCAGGAGCGAATCCATAGATCGTCATCCTTGCGGGCGGGCAGCACGGCGACGAAGGTCGCCCCCCGGCCCGGAGCGCTGTGCAGGTGCAGCCAGCCGCCGTGTTCTTCGAAAATGCGTTTGGCTATGGGCAGTCCCAGTCCCGTGCCCTCGGCCTTGGTGCTGATGAAGGGCTGGAAAATGACCTCCTCCATGTCGGCCGAAATTCCCGGTCCCGTGTCCGAAATGCGCATCACGGCCACATTTCCCAACGGCTCCAACCGGCCGGTTTCTTCGGTGATGGCCAGCGTGCCGCCGACGCCCATGGCCTCGCAGGCGTTGACGATGATGTTGGCCAGGGCTTCGCGCAGTCGCTCGGCGTCGGCGTCCACCAGGGGCATGCGATCCGGCCTGTGCTGTTCCACCCGCACCTGAAATGATTCCAGGCGCGGCTTGAGAAGGGAAAGCGTGCCGTCCACCACGTCGGAAAGATTGACGGGGGCCATGCTCAGGCGCGGACGGCGCGAGAACTCCAGAAAACTGGTGGCGATGGTTTCCATATGCCGGACGGCGTCGTTGACGGCGGCCAGATCTTCCTGCTGTCGGGCGGTCAGCGTCATATTTTTGGTCAGGGAGAACACGCGCAGCTTCAGGCCGGTGAGCGGATTGCGGAACGAATGGGCCACGCCCGCGGCCAGTTTGCCCACCAGCGCCAATTTTTCCGTCTGGCGCATATTTTCGTGACTTTCCGCCAGCTCGGCCTGCGCAAGCTGCACTTTTTCGCGCAGGCGACGCACCCGGCGCGCAAGCGCATCAATGCCGTCTTCCCCAGGGGGCAGGCCGCCTTCGCCTGTTTTGCCGCCCAGCTCGCGTGTCAGATGTCGTATGGGCGTGAGCAGCCGACCGAAAATCAACCAGGCCAACGTACCGGCGCAGAGCGCGCCCATTCCCAGCAACGCTGTTCCGGCGCGGGCCGCCGTCGGAGAAGCGCCCGCGCATAACAGCCATACGCCTCCCGGCAGACAGCAGCAAAGCCCCCCCAACGCCAGCCCCAGGCGGCTTCCCATCGACAGGCGCATGAACTAGAACGCCTTGCCGCCGGGGCCCTTCTTGCGGGCGTAGGGATAGAGCCAGTAGTAGATTTCCATGCCCATATCGGAGGCCAGGGTCCGCAGAATCAGGCCGACGGGATCGGCGGGCATGCGGGCCTGTACCTGAAATATATAGAAATTGTTGGCGTTCTGTTTCTCCATGCTGCCACCCTGGGCCATGGACCAGAGCAGTGTGCCGGTAGCGACGTCATAGATTTCTATGGACATGGAAACCGCGGAATCTCCCACCGTACCGCCGTCCAGGAAGTGGGTGATGTAGCCGCCCACCAGCAATTGGGCGCCCTTGCGTCGGGCGAGCGCCAGCGCCTCGCTCAGAAGGAAGGGAGAGGCGTTTTCGGCGTATTCCAGGGTGGAGAACGCCTGCTGCGAGAGCCAGACTTGCCAGACCTGACGGCTGAGGTTGCGGCTGATGGTGGCCGGGTTGGACGTGACCTGGGTCACCCGCAGGGGGACGAACAATCCCCGGGGCGGTGAAGACGGCGTGCCTTCAGCGTGAACGTAGATGGCGGGCGGGTTACGGTAGACCCAGTCGTTGACCTGCACCTTGTACGGCGTGGACAGTCCCCCGCTCATGGTGACAGGCATGTTGCCGCAGGCGGCCAGCAGGGTCAGCAGGGGCAGAACGCACAACAGCCGGGGCAGCGCCGCGCGGCCGGGGGCGGGGATAAGGCGTGAGGAGGCGTCTGTCTTCATTGCACTTTCTCCGTGGAAGAATATGCGGCCTGAATGGAGGCCAGAAGTTTTTCCTGCGAGCGTTGCAGACTTTCGTTGAGCGCCAGCCGTCGATCCGCCGAAAGACGGCAGAATTCCGGCCGCTCCGTCATGTCCGCCAGGCTGCGCATTTCTTCCCGGAGCGTATGCAAATGACATGCCTCGTTGCGCGACAACGGGACGTTGCGCTCGGCCAGTTCGGCCAGATGCGACAGATCGTCAGCGAGACGGCGGATAGTTTCGGGAGAAATTTCTCGCGCATGCGTGTGCCGCTTGCGGAGTTCTTTCCATACCAACGCCACGTTGTGAAGCAGTTTTCGCATAACCGTTTCCGTATCACTTCGGCCGGAGGCCGTCACCCGCGATGTGCATTGCGTTTTTGAAGCGCCCGTTTTCGCACGCAACGGCGCGGGCGCATTGCGCGTGCGCCCGCACGGCAGACAGAGCGGCATAGCGTCCGTCTCCGCCGGAGCAATTTCAGAGTGAAATTGCGTTGAAGGCCATGGCCAGCTTGACGAGCAGCAAGGCGAACACCACGAGGAGCCCATAGAGCGAAACCAGCGTGGCCACGACGCGCCCCCAGGACAGCCGGAGCGCATAGCGGCAGCCGATGAGGCTGCAGGCGAGGCTCCAGACCGTGCCGGCCAATCCTCCGGCCACGGGCACAATGCAGAGCAAAGCCGGGGCAGTGCTGTATGCAACAACTTGAAAAATCAAAGGATATTCGGCCCTGTCAGGAGCGCTGATCCTGAAGGCCAGATGATAGAGCCCTGCTGAGAGCACAAGTCCCATGGTGCCCAGCGCCACGCCCAGCAGCAGTGCCAACGACAGGCTTTTCAGCGACAGATCGCCCAGCGGCAGGAGCATTCGGATGGTCTGCTGCAACTGTGTGTACGTGGATGCGTCGGGACCGAGCAGGCCGCTGAACACGCCCGCCCAGAAGTGTTCCACCAGAATCTGAACGACGCAGACGATCAGATAAAACTGCAGGGCCTTGCTCTTGGAGACATTCGGCCGCAGTCCGGCAAAAAAGCGGGAGGCGGCGAACATGACCCGCATGGCCGTCTGATAGAAGGCGGCGGGATAGCCGTCGCGTTCCGGGTGCTCCCAG
>CASQEL010000116.1 GCA_949427775.1 uncultured Desulfovibrionaceae bacterium | reverse complement strand
GTCTTTCTGAACTCTTGTACGGGGATTACGCGCCGGGGCAAGTCTTCATGCTGGACGAAAACAGCCTGGTGGAAGCCGTGACATTCTTGCAGCAGACGGAAGGGTATTTCGATCTCAGTGCGTCTGAAGGCATAGAAACCGTGCATTGCCGCGTCGACGACGGCAAGACGCTGCTCAATGTCTATTATCAGAGCGGGAAATAGCCATGTCACCCCTTTCCTGTATTGTTTCCGTTCGCACCCGCTATCGTCGTTCCGTCAACCTCACCGTGGATAGTCACGACCCCGAGACTTTGAACGATTTCCTCGTCACGCCCCTCGTGACATACACGCTGGAACGTTTGTTCGAGGCTCTCGAGAATCCGCGGGGCGGACGGAGCATCATGCTTTATGGCCCGTATGGCGCGGGAAAATCCACTTTCGCCCTGTTTCTCAATGCGCTTTTTCGGCAGGGCGCGCAAAAAAATTCAAGGGCCTACGCGTTGCTTTGCAAGGAAGCGGAGCTGGGGCAGCGCTTTGCCGCCCTGTGTTGCGCACCATGGCTCTGTGTGCCGGTGACAGCCCGCCGTCACCCTAGCAGTCAAATAGTGCTGGAAGGCCTGCACGACGCCCTGGATACCTTGCCGGACAACGAGGATTGCCGAGCCCTTCGTTTACGCATTGATGAGGCCCTGAACGCGGGGCTGCGCGACAGCGCAATCGTGCTGGAATTTGTGGAATCTGCGCGTTTGCTGGCTGCTCGGCTCAAGTTAGGCGGCATGCTGCTCGTGATAGATGAAGCGGGAAAAAGTCTGGAATACGCCCTGCAGGACAGAGAAGGCGGCGATGTCTATCTCTTTCAAGTACTGGCGGAACACGCCGGACGCAGCCGGGACGTTCCCTTCCTCTTCATGACGGTGCAGCATCAGTATTTCGAAGGCTATGCCGAACTGAGCGACAATACCCTGCGGCATGAATGGGCCAAGGTGCAACAACGTTTTGAAACGCTGAGATTTGATGAACAGCTGTCTTCCGGCCTGAACACGCTGGGGCAGGTGCTGCAATACGCGCAGCCTCTCCCGGATGCACTGCTCTCAGCTATCGACGAGGCGGCGCACACCGTGCTGAGGGCCGGAAATCTGCCCCCGGGAATGATGGAACAGGACTTCCTGAATATCTGCCGCCGCGCCTGGCCTCTTCATCCTTCCGTCGTGTTGAGCCTTCCGCTCCTGTTTCGGCGTTTGGCGCAAAACGAGCGATCCGTCTTTTCCTATTTGTCCAGTCAGGAGCCCTACGGCTTTCAAGAGCATTGCCGGCGTGATTTGAACGAGGATAACGGCTTCGTCCGCTTGTACGACATCGCCGATTATCTTCTGTCCAACATGGCCGTCGCGCTGACGCAACGAGCCCGCATCCTGCTGGAGATTCTTGGAAACGATGGAGATCTGTCTCTTTTGCAGCAGAGGATACTGCGCGTCACGGGCATTCTCAATGTTCTGGGAATTGACGCGCCGTTCAAGGCTACGGAAACGGCGCTTGCCGCCGCCTTGCCCCAGGACGGGGAGCTGCGGGAGGCGTTGGGGAACCTGCGCCGCTGCGGACGACTGACGTTTCGGCAGGCGGATCGAAGCTTCCGCCTGTGGGAGGGCGGCTCCATAGATATTGAGGAGCTGCTGCAAAAGGCGCGCACACAGGTGCGCTGCGAGGGAGTGGCGTTTCTGGAGCTGGTGCGGGAACATGTTTCCATGAGGCCGCTGGTGGCGCGCAGGCATTGCTTGCAGAGCGGGGCCTATCGATTTTTTGACGTACAATATGCCCTCTCCACGGAGGCGGTTCGGCCAGCGGAAATAACGTCCAGCCGGGCGGGGCAGGTGCTGGTGCTTCTGCCCATGCGCGATGTTGGACAAACGGAAGATGAGGCGCGGAAGGCCACAGAAAAAAATAACTCTCTGGTGATCGCCGTCCCGCAGCAAGTGGACATGCTGCGTCAGCCCACCGTTGAGCTGGCCTGTCTGCGCGAGGTACAGAAGCGCACACCGGATTTGCGCGGCGACAAGCGCGCCTTGCGGGAATTTGGTCTGCTGCTGGCCGACTGCGAACGGCGTGTACGGCAAAACGCCGCGCTGCTGCTCGACCCGCGTCCCGCTCCCCTGGGCAATAACTGTCGCTGGTTCTGGCGCGGCAAGCCCCAGCCCGTGCGGCGTCCCGTCGACGTGACCCGCCTGCTTTCCGATGTCTGCGATGCCTTGTACCCGGATGCGCCGTTCATCCGTAACGAGTTGGTAGCCCGCCCTCAACTTTCCTCGGCGGGCACGGCGGCGCGCAATATCCTGTTGAAGCTCATGGTGGAGAGCGCCCATCTTGAAAATCTGGGTATAGAGGGTTTTCCGCCGGAACGCAGCATGTATGAATCCGTCTTGCGCGCTCCTGGCCTGCATGTGCGGGACGGCAACGGCTGGACCTTGCGCCCGCCGACCCGTGAATCCTCCCTTTTTGCCGTCTGGCAGGAGATGACGAGCGTTATTTACGGCGCCGGCGGGGAGTCTGTCCCCCTGACGCGCCTGTTCGAACGGCTTGTTTCCACTCCCTACGGCGTGCCCGAAGGCGTGCTGCCCATTCTGCTGCTGGCCTGTTATGTGTGTAACAGCTCGGAGATGTTCCTCTACCGCGAGCAATCCTTTCTCACGCGCCTGGACGGGAACAGCATAGAACTCTTGCAGCGGCGACCGGATCTTTTCGCCATTTCCGGCGTCAGGCTGGAGGGCGAGCGTCGGCTTCTGGTACAACGCTATGCTGATGGACTGCACGTGGAACCTACGGTTCCGGCTGTCGTTTCATGCCTCTTTGCTGCTATCCGCCAACTACCGGCCATGACCCTGCACAGCGCGAATCTTGCGCCCACACGCGGCAAGGCGTTGCGGGATTGCTTCCGCTCGGCGCGCTCACCCGAGCGGTTGTTGTTCGAGGATCTGCCCGCCGCTTTCGGCATCCCCTCGCTGCTGAGCGCCCCGACGGAAGGCGCCGCGGAGGAGTTCGCCGCAGCCATGCGCGAAAGCATGAGCGAGCTGCTGGATTACGCGCCACGGGCGCGGGAGCGTTGCCGCGATGTCTTTTTGCACGCTTGCGGCCTGCCGAAAGGTACCGCGGGCTGGCATACCTTTGTGGAGCGTGCGGGCTTTCTGGCCAAACGGGTGCGGCACGGCGTCATCGTGCCCGTTCTGGATCGGGCATCCCTTACGGAAATGGACGAGGACAGGCGGCTTGAAGCCGTGCTGGGCCGGATCTGCGGTCGCCCTTTCGAACGTTGGAGCGATGCGGATGTCGCCGCGTTTGCGGACATGGCACAGGGCGCGGGCGAGCAATTCCGCCGGGCGTGGGAGGACTACGGCTCAATCTTTCTCGACGCGGAAGAGCAAAAAGCCAAAGAACGCCTTGAAAATGAACTGAACATGCAGTTTTCCGCATTGCGCGGCAAGTATTCCTCCCGTGTGTTGGCCGAAGCCCTACGCGGTATGCTGCGCAGTCTGGAAGAAATAGGAGGGGAAGAGTGATGCCTTGGACAATGCCCTGGCGAGAAGGAGCGGCGCGTACGGATTGCCGGCATATTTTGGCCCTTTCGGGGGGCAAGGACAGCTCTGCCCTGGCGGTGTACCTGCGCGACAAAATCCCTCATCTGGAATATGTCTTCTGCGATACGGAAAAAGAATTACAAGAGACGTATGATTATTTAGCAAAACTTGAGGAATATCTTGGAATTCAAATCACTCGGATCAAGGCAGCCCAAGGATTTGATTTTTATTTGCAAATGTTTTCCGGAGTTCTTCCTAATCCAACTACTCGATGGTGTACTCGTTTACTAAAACTTAAACCTTACGAAAGATTTATTGGCGATGATCCTGTCATCAGTTATGTGGGCATCCGCGCCGACGAGCCGGAACGACAGGGCTACATCTCCGGCAAGCCGGGCGTAACGACCGTCTTCCCCTTTGCCGAGGACGGTCTGGTTAAAAGCGACATTATCCGCATATTGGAAGATTGCGGTCTGGGATTGCCAAGCTATTATCAGTGGCGTTCCCGATCCGGATGTTTTTTCTGCTTTTTTCAACAACACCGCGAATGGGTCGGCCTGCTGGAAAAACATCCTGAGCTTTTTGAGCAGGCTCAGGCATACGAAAAGATCGATCCTCACACTGGTGAACGCTTTACCTGGATAGCAGGAGAGAGTCTGGCAGAGTTGTGCCGCCCTGAACGAGTGGCCCGTATCAAGCAGGAATATGAAGCACGCTGTTTGCGTGAAGCGAAAAAATTTGCAAGCAATCAACGTTTATGCGATTTATGGGATAATGAAGATGATCAGGAGCTTGCTTGCTTAATTTGCAGTATTTAGCAATGGAGAGAGCATGAGATGAATAAGGATTTAAATCTTTTTTTTGAAAAAAGTCAAAATCTCTCTGTTTCTCTTTTTCATCCACATAAATATATTTTATTACTTGCTATAGTTTATTTGTATCATATAGATGAAAATAGACCAAATAAAATATATCTAGATTCAAAATTAATAAATTATTTTAATAAAATAGTTGAACGTATTAAATTTTTATTTGATCTTGAAAAGATATCTATAGAGTATCCTTTTTTCCATTTAAAAAATGATGGATTTTGGTTTTTAAAAATAAAAGAGGGAAAAGATAATAGTTATGAAGATATTATTCGCAACCATAAATCAAGATTTACACTGAAAAGACTATACGATATATTTGAATATGCTTATCTTTCTGAAAAAGTTCATGCAGACTTACATGATGCATCAATAAGAAAAGAGATTGTAGAGAAGATAAAAAATATTTTTTATATACACCAGAAAAATAAAGTTACCAAATTGGGGGACAACCCCAAAAATCCATCGGGAGAAATTACTATTTCATGCTACAGTTTATTAAACTATCTCAGCACATTACAACGCATCAATGGCGCGAATGAGAATGCCCTGGCGGAATTTCAGGCGAGCAATCCCTTCTTTAAACGTATCGCTGTGCCCCATCCTTTGGAAGAGGAGCTTGTGCGCGACCTGCGCGAGGGCAAACACTGCATTGTGCTGACAGGGCACGCCGGTGACGGCAAGACAACGTTGGCCTTTGCCGTATATCGCCGCCTTTGCGGGTTTTCTCCGAATTCCGATGTTCCGGAATTGCAGAAAAGCCGCATTTCGTTTTCTCTTGATGGACATGAAGGCTTGCTGATCAAGGACTTGAGCGAGCAGGAGCGCAGCAGGGACAAGGCCTTGTTTGCGGAACTGATGGACAGCACGAAACGCAGCCTGCTTGTCTCCAACACCGGGGCCTTGTGCGAATTCTTCACCGCACAGGAATCGGATTCCAGCCGCAAGGCAGAGCTTGAAATGAAGCTCTTGCAGTGCCTGAGCGAGGAAAAAAACACATTTGCATTTCGGGATCGCAGCTTCAAAATTTACAATCTGGCCCTGCGCGATAATCTGCCGCTGGCTCGGCAGGTTCTGAACAAGATGTTGGCCCCGGATATCTGGCAAAACTGTGAAGGCTGCGCCAAGCCTCATTGTCCTGTCCGCTTCAACCGGACCTTGCTTGCCGGCAATCCGGCGCAAGAACGCCTTTTTCTTGTCTATCGCCGGATGCAAGCCTATGGCGCTCGTCTCACCATGCGTCAACTGAGCGAGCATCTTGCCTGGTGTCTGAGCGGCGGACTGCGGGAAACAAATCTGTGTCGAGGGCGGCCCCTGACATTCGATGCAGCATGCCGCTGGCATTTTTACAATCTTTTCTGGGGAGACGACGGCATACATGTCCATCCCAATACCGCAGAAATGGCCGTGATACGAGCCGCCCAGGAACAGAATCTGGGCGTTCAGTCTCTGCCCTGTCTGGAAAAAAAACTATGGCACGTTCATCCTGTGGAACCGGCTGAACTGTGGCTACCGCCCCAGACGCACGAGGTTTTCCGGCAATGGCTTCGTTTGGGCTCTACACATCAGACTCCCTCTGTCAGCGCCGCCGCCCGCCTGCAAGCACGGCGTCTGATGTATTTTTGCGCGGAGCCTTCGGATATCTCGGAACGGCTGCAAGAGGAATTTCTCATGTCGCCGGGGCTTCTTGCATACAAACGCCTGTCGTCAGACCCGAAACTTCGTCAGCACCTGCTTGATTGTCTGTTCCTTGTGTTGCAGGAGCATTTTACCGGCATGGTTCTTCCTTCAGCTCTGGCGCAAAACCGGCACAAAGTCCTGTATATCACGCTCAATCAACCGGATAGAATGTTGCGGCAAAGCGCGCAAATCGTGCTGTGCTCGGTCTCATGGGAAGAAAATTTTCACCTGCTCCCCCCAAAAAATGAAGAAATGCAACACAAAGTATGTCTTGTAGGACGTCGTAATCTGCGCGGCATTACGCCACTGGAATTGAGTATTCCTTTCCTGGACTATGTGTTGCGACGCTATGAAGGCAATATGGGCGCCCTGCCTCGTGCTACGTTCGGCCAGCAGCTTGATACGCTGAAATCTCAAATCCTCCGTTGCATGAAGGAAGAGGAGGATATGGAATACATGAAGATTTTGCGCTATTGCTCCGATTTTCATCTGGAAGAGGACAAATACTACTGGCAGGATGCACAG
>CASQEL010000115.1 GCA_949427775.1 uncultured Desulfovibrionaceae bacterium | reverse complement strand
ATTCCCGGCGAGCGCGTGGACGGACACGATTTCGCGATGGCGGCCGTGCAGGCGGGAGCCGCGGCCGTGCTGGCCCGGCGCGAACTGCCCGAAGTCCCGCCGTCCGTGCCGGTGCTGCGGGTCGATGATACCGTCAAGGCCCTGGGCAGACTGGCCTCCGCCTGGAGAATGCGCACCAGGGCCAAAGTGGTGGGCATCACCGGTACAGCCGGAAAAACCACGGTCAAGGAAGTGTTGGCCCAGGTATTGTCCGGGCAAGGCCCCACAGAACGCACCGCGAAAAATCACAACAACCAGATCGGTCTGCCGCTTTCCATACTCAATGCGGCGGAAGACGCGGCCTTCTGGGTCATGGAAGCGGGCATCAGTCATGCTCAGGATATGGAGGAACTGGCGCCCGTTCTGCGTCCCGATATAGGCCTGGTCCTCAATGCGGGAGCCGGGCATACGGCCGGGCTGGGGGGACGTGGCGTAGCCTGGCACAAAGCCCGGTTGCTGGCGTATTTGACGCCCGGAGGAACCGGGCTCGTCAGCGGCGATTATCCGGAGCTGGCGCGTGAAGCTCGTGCCGCATGCCGTAACCTGCTGTTCTTTTCCGCGGCCGGTCGTCCCATGCCCTATCGAGGGGCGTACAAGGGGCCGGGGCGGGAAGGGCGGGGCGCCTACCGATTGTCCCTGAACGGCGTCGCCCTGGATGTCGAAACGCCGTTCAGAGGGAGTTACGGCACGGAGAACGCCGTAGCCATCGCCGCCACAGCGCATCTGTTGGGTCTTTCCGATGCCGCCATTGTCGAAGGGTTTGCCGGGGCGGCGCTGCCGGAGCAGCGTTTTCAGATACATCACGTGGGCGGCTGGCAGTGCGTCGACGACACCTATAATGCCAATCCGTTGTCCATGGCGCGGATGCTGGACGCGGCCGCGGAGTTGTCCGCCGGCGCTTCGTTGATCTGCGTGCTGGGAGAAATGCGGGAACTGGGCGAGATCGCTGAAATCGAACACGAACGTTTGGGGCGGCATCTCGGGCGGTTGCGTCCAGCCGTGGTCTTCTGGCGCGGCGGCAACCTGGCGGCGCTGCGCGCCGGTCTGGACGCCGAGGGATACACGGGGCCTGTCATCCCCGTGGAGGATGCAAGGCATTTCCGGAGCGAGCTGCGGTCCCTCATGCCGAAGACCGGATCGGGCGTCATGCTGTTCAAAGGATCGCGCTCCAATCATCTTGAGGAATTGTTCAGCGTCATCACGGCCTGTGAGGAGGGCGACGATGTTTTTTAACCTGTTGGCTCCCCTTGCCTCGGAATGGACGGTATTCAATGTCTTTCGCTACATTACCTTCCGTTCCGTATGGGCGCTGGCGACGGCGTTGGTTATTTCCATCGTTGTGGGGCCGTATTTCATCCGCTGGCTGCGGCGTCTCAAATTCGGACAGTACATCCACGAGGATGTCGCCGCCCACAGCGCCAAGGCGGGAACGCCCACCATGGGCGGCTTGCTGATCATCTTCAGTCTGTCCGTGAGCGTTCTTTTGTGGGCGGATCTGCGCAATCCGTATGTCTGGATGACCATGTTCGTGTTTCTGGGATTTGGTCTGGTAGGATTTGTGGACGACTATACGAAGATTGCGCACCACAAGAACAAGGGCATTTGCGGCCGGACCAAGCTTGCCGGACAGATCCTGGTGGCCGCCGCGGCCATGGTGATGTTGTTTAATGAACCGGCGTTTTCCACCAAATTGACCATACCGTTCTTCAAGGATGTCGCCCCGGATCTGGGGTGGTTCTATATTCCCTTCGCCATGATCGTCATGGTGGGCGCTTCCAACGGGGTCAACCTGACGGACGGTCTCGACGGACTAGCCATCGGCCCTACCATCGTGGCGGGGGTGGTGTTTTCCATCTTCATCTACCTGACGGGGAACGCCCAGTTTTCTCACTATCTGCTCATTCCCTACACGCCCGGGGTCGGCGAGGTGACGGTGTTCTGCGCGGCTCTGGTGGGCGCGGGGTTGGGCTTTTTGTGGTATAACGCCTATCCGGCCCAGATGTTCATGGGGGACGTGGGCTCGTTAAGTCTCGGCGGAGTATTGGGATTTCTGGCCGTGCTGTGCAAACAGGAACTGATTCTCGCTGTTGTGGGAGGGTTGTTCGTCGCCGAGACATTGTCCGTCATTTTGCAGGTGAGCTATTTCAAATGGAGCGGCGGCAAGCGCATTTTTCGCATGGCGCCGTTGCACCATCATTTTGAGCTTCAGGGTATTCCGGAATCGAAGATCATCATTCGGTTTTGGATTACATCGGCGCTGCTGGGACTGGTGGCGCTGTCGGTGCTCAAACTGCGCTGATGCAGGGGCGGCAACGACGCGGAGAATCCGTGGAATATATCGGCGGCAGTGCGGTCGGAGGGAGAAGGAATATGGTATTGGAACGGATGCGGACCAGATCTGTGGGGACGGGAGAGCCGGCGGTAGTGATCGGAGCGGGGCGTTCCGGTCGAGCGGCGGTGCAGCTTCTGCTGCGTCAGGGAGCGCGCGTGCGTTTGCTGGAAAAAGACCCGGCGCGTATTCCGGCCCGGTTCCGAGCCGAAGCCGAAGCGGCCGGAGTGGAAATCCGCTGCGGCGAGCACACGCCGGAACAGTTCGCCGACGCGCTGTATGTCGTTCCCAGCCCCGGTATGCCCGTGAGCACATTGTTGCCCTTGTTGCCGGAACAGGGCGGTCCTGAAATCATGGCCGAAATGGAGCTGGCCTGGCGGCATCTGCATGGCGAACCCATATTGGCCGTTACCGGCACTAGCGGCAAGACCACTACGGCCAGTCTGGCGGCGGCCATGCTGCGGGAGCAGGGATTGCTGGTGTTTTTGGGCGGCAATATCGGCACGCCGCTGTGCGAGTATGTGCTTTCCGGCCGCCGGGCCGATGTGCTTGTGGTGGAAATTTCCAGCTTTCAGTTGCAGACCTGCACGACGTTTTGTCCCAAGGTGGGGGTGCTGCTGAATATCACGGAAAACCATCTCGATTATCACAAGGATATGCGGGAATATATCGACGCCAAATTCCGTCTGTTCCGTTGCCAGGAAGAAGACGACATCGCGATTATCGGCGCGGCGCTCAAGCCGTTGGCCGAGGTCTACAATTTGCGGGCAAGAAAAGTATGGTTCAAAGCTTCGGATCGTTTTGCGCGGATGCAGCTTCTCGGGGCTCATAACAAAGCCAATATGGAGGCCGCGTGGCTGGCTTGCCGGGAGTTCGGCGTAACTCAGGAAAAAGCCGCCCGCGCCGTGGCGGCCTTCAAACCGCTGCCGCACCGCCTGGAGCGTGTGGCCGAGAAAGGCGGCGTGCTCTACGTCAATGATTCCAAGTGCACCACAGTGTCTTCCCTCAGGGTTGCGCTGGAGGCATTCGAGCGGCCCATCGTGCTGTTATGCGGCGGCAAGTTCAAAGGCGGCGATCTGGCCGGACTGACGGAACTGTTGCGGGCCAGGGTTAAATTCGTGGCGCTTTTCGGAGCGGGCAGGGAACATTTTGAACGTGCCTGGCGGGGGAGCGTGCCCATGAGCTGGGACGCCACATTGGCCGAGGCCGTGCGCCGGGCGCGGGAACAGGCTGTCGCCGGAGATGTCGTGTTGTTGGCGCCCGCCACATCAAGTTTTGATCTGTATCCCAACTACATCGCCCGCGGCGAAGACTTCCGACAACATGTGGAGTCCCTGTCGTGAAGCGCAACATCATCAAGGACATCAAGAAAAAGAGCGGCATGGGGCAAGCGTTGACGCCGGAAGGCCCTACAGCGCCGTTCGACTGGTGGATGTTCACCATAGTCCTGACGCTGTTGGCCATCGGGCTGGTGATGGTGCTGAGCGCCAGCGGTATCGTGGCCGAAAAGATGAACGGCGACAAATACTATTTTTTCAAGCGTCAGCTCATATTTGCGGCGATCGGAGGCGTGGCGCTCTGGGTGGCCGCGCTGATGCCGCGACATTGGTTGTACAAGTTGCAGTATCCGGCGCTGATAGTGGCTCTGATTTTGTTGTTGATCACGCTGACGCCTCTGACGCCTCGGATCAACGGCGCCAAACGCTGGATTCCTTTGGGGCCGGTTTATCTGCAGCCCATGGAGTTCGTCAAAATAGCCTTGGCTCTGTACCTGGCCTATTTCATGAGCAGCAAGCAGAAATTGATCAAAACATTCAGCCGGGGAGTCATTCCCCCATTCGCGGTTACGGCGTTATTCTGTTTTTTGTTGTTGATGCAGCCTGATTTCGGCAGCGCCGTGGTGCTCACCGGCATTTTATTTTTCATGTGCATCGCCGGAGGCACGCGCTTCGTCTACATCTTTTTTGCCTTGGGCATGGCCGGAGCCGGAGCTCTGGCCCTGGCTATCGCAGCTCCCTACCGCATGCAACGCCTGACGGCTTTTCTCGATCCTTTCCGGGACGCGCATAATACCGGCTATCAGCTGGTGCAATCGTTGCTGGCCATCGGCTCCGGCGGTTTTTTCGGAGTGGGCGTGGGGGCCAGCAAGCAGAAAATGTTTTATCTGCCGGAAGCGCACAATGACTTTATTGTGGCCGTATTGGGAGAAGAATTGGGATTCATGGGCATTACCGTGGTTATGATTCTGTTCGGTCTGTTCTTCTGGCGTTGCTACAGGGTGGTGCTGGGACAGCGGAATTTGCGGGATCGTTTTACGTCATTCGGCATTACGGTGATTCTGGGCATGGGCGCGGTCATGAATCTGGCCGTGGTCATGGGAGTCGCCCCGCCCAAGGGCGTGCCCATGCCGCTGCTGAGTTACGGCGGCAGCAACCTCTTGGCGACCATGCTCTGTGTGGGATTGTTGATGAATTATTCAAGGACGGTGCGGCAATGGAACGGGCCATCCTGACCACAGGCGGCACCGGGGGGCATATCTTCCCCGCTCTTGCCGTGGCCGACGAGCTCCGGCGCCGTTATCCCGGCATACGGGTGCTCTTTGCGGGGTCGCAGTACGGCCCCGAAGGCGCGTTGGCCGAAAAAGCCGGGCTGGAGTTCGCAGGCCTGCCGGTACGCGGTTTTTTGGGGCGCGGCGTCAGAGCGCTGAGCGCGGGGGTCGGAATGGCCCGCGCGTTGGTCCGGGCGACGGCGCTGATCCGGCGGTTCCGCCCTCAGGTCGTGGCGGGATTCGGCGGCTATGCCGCATTCGCGCCGGTGCTGGCGGCGTATCTCTGCGGCATTCCGACGGCGGTGCACGAACAAAATGCCGTCGCGGGAGTCAGCAATAGAGTGTTGTCCCGCTTTTCCCGTCGGGTATTTCTGTCCTTGCCGGATACGGCGGGGTTTGCGGCCGGGAAGTGCGTGATGACCGGCAATCCTGTGCGGCAGTCCGTGGTGGAGGTCGGTATGCGGGCGCGGCCGGAGGGGAGACGTCATTTGCTGGTGATGGGCGGCAGCCAGGGCGCGAGGGCTTTGAACGAATTCATGCCGACGGTCCTCCCCCGAATGCGGGCTGCCGGTGTGGAAATTCGGCACCAGACGGGCGTCCGGGATGAGGCGCGTGTCCGGGATGCCTACAGGGCGGCGGGATATGCGGGAAATTGTGTGGAAGCGTTCATTGCGGATATGGCTGCCGCCTATGCCTGGGCGGATTTGGTTTTATGCAGATCCGGGGCTACATCGGTGGCGGAACTGACGGCGGCGGGCGTGCCTTCCGTGCTGGTTCCCTTTCCCTATGCCACGCATGATCATCAAACCCGCAACGCCGAAATTCTGGCCGCGTGCGGGGCGGCTCTGCTGGCGCCGGAAAAAGATATCGCGACGCTGGATGTGGCCGGGATGCTGATCCGGCTTTTCGACGAGCCGGAAACATTGCGTCGTATGGGGCAGGCGGCCCGCTGCCGGGCGTTGCCCGATGCCGCCGCTCGCGTTGTGGAAGAGCTGGCGTTGCTGTGCGGCGAAAGCGCCGCCGCGTCGGCGGAAAGACAGTCTGCGGACAGCAAGTTGTAAGGATGTGGAATGCGCAATAAGATCAGACGAATTTATATGATAGGCATCGGCGGTTCGGGAATGAGCGGCATTGCCGAGGTGCTGTTGAACCTCGGGTACGAGGTGAAGGGCTCGGACATGAACGATTCCGCCGCAGTGCGTCGTCTGCGCGATCTTGGGGCTGAAGTTTTTATCGGTCATGCGGCGGAAAACGTGTCCGACGTGCAGGTGGTGGTCAAATCCACAGCCATCGGGGAAGACAACCCTGAAGTTATCGCCGCCCGCAAGCGCGGCATTCCCATTATTCCCCGCGCGGAGATGCTGGCCGAGCTTATGCGTCTGCATCAGGGCATCGCCATTGCGGGAACACACGGCAAAACAACGACCACCTCATTGACGGCGGCCATTTTCGATGATGCGGGAACGGACCCGACGGTAATTATCGGCGGCCGTCTCAATGCTTACGGAGCCAATGCGCGCCTGGGGGCCGGAGACTATCTGATCGCCGAGGCGGACGAATCCGACGGTTCCTTCCTGTGCCTGTCGCCCGTCATCAACGTGGTGACGAATGTGGACAGGGATCATCTGGATTTTTATGATGATCAGGATGCCATTGATGCCGCGTTCATCAATTTCATGAACAGTGTGCCTTTTTATGGTCTGAATAT
>CASQEL010000114.1 GCA_949427775.1 uncultured Desulfovibrionaceae bacterium | reverse complement strand
ACGCTGTTGCCGCCCCGGACGACCTTCCGGCGGGGATCATCGTTCGGTCGCGTGATGCAGCTCCCGCAGATAATCCCGGTTTTTGCGCAGATAAAAGGACAGGGCGTGGGGAAAATTCCTGCCCAGCAGTCCCTGGAGGAAGATTTCGCTCACTTCCTGCTCCAGCAGCAACAGATTCTGCATGCCCAGCACCACAGCGCGTTCTTCCGCCGACATAGTGCGCAGAGCCTTGAGAAACACCTGCCGCGCCCGTGGCTGGTAATACCAGAAGTAGAGCATGTCCAGCATGTTGGCTACGGCCTGTCGCGCCGCGTCGGGGCTTTCCGTCCGCAGCATGTCCAGCAGTTCGGCGGGCCGGTCGAAACGGGCTTCGATGTCCAAATGCGGAAACAGCAGTTCCTGCCGGGAGAAGTTATGGAATATCTGGGAGAATTTGGTGACGTAGTCCCACTCCCGCAGGCGCAGATACAGGTTGCGGTCGGCAAAGCCTTCAATGACGGCGGCCACGGTGTCCGAAGCGCATTTGGCAGTGATGGCCGCGCAGTTCTGGGTCAGCCCCGCGGGATCGGCCAGATGCATGGCTGTGAAGGCGTAGAGCAACATCTCCCCGAAGAGCATGGACAGCGGCACGGCCAGGGCGCTGCGGAACAGATTGCCGATGACCGCTTCTTTGGGCAGACCGCGAAAGATGTTGTGCGCGGAAATGTACACGCTGTTGACCATGGCGATGACCGTATAGACGATCAGGGCATGCTCCCGGACCGTCAGACCCAGGAGATCTTCCAGCAGCCACAGGCGCACCGCCACCTCCAGCAGCGGCACGGAAAGCCCGGTGTAAAGCAGGGAGTCGGCCAGGCGGCTCCAACTGATGTAGCGTTTCCAGGGCAACAGCGCCGATCGGTTGAATCCGCCTCCGCCTACCACGGACTGCGCGATGTTGCGGAATCCGGTGATGAAGAACCACAGCAGGGCTCCGAACCAGGTCAGCACCCACCAACTGTCGGTATAGAAAAACGCCCACTGCGCGGGCAGGAATCCGGCCAGAATTTTGAGGGCGTTGGTCAGGTTGGTATTCAGATAATCCAGCCGGGAGAATCCCGAAACCGGCTCCGTCGGGCGGGTATGGGCCTCGAAATCGTTGCACATGCCGTGGGCGTTGACGCCGCCCAGCGTGACCAGATTCCCCGGTCCGCCGACGCGGGTGGTGCTTTTTTCCAACCCCCAGCCCTGCACGCTCTGACAGCCGAAATTGTCCAGACCCGGCAGGGCGCGCAACAGACGCGTCAACGCTCCGGGATGCGCGGGTTCGTGGTATTGGGTGAATCTGTAAATATCCGTGGTGATGGGCAGAGCCAGCCGGTTGTCTTCTCCCGGACGTTCCCCGGGGAGAAATGTCCCGTTCCCGTTGCGCGTTTGCGCGCAGGTTTCTTCCCCATGTTGTTCCGGGGCCCTGGCGTTGCGCAAGATTCTGCGGGCCTGGGGAGGCAGGGTCGCCACAAAGGCCAGTCCCATGCCGTGGGTATGGTGCGAACGGCTGGTAGAGTCCGTGCCGATGCGTGATCCCAGCGGCGAACGGGCGTAAAATTCCTGCAATGCGGGGATATTGCTCAGAATGGTATGAAAGATGCGGCGCCGATCTCCATCGGCGGCACGTTCCTCGCGCCGCGTTGCCGGAACCGTCGCGGCGCCGCCTTCCCACGCGCTGTCGTTTTCCCCGTTCGTACTGTCCGCGCTGCCGTCGTCCTTCGGGGTCGAGCTTCCCCCGCGGGCGTCGTCGCCCTGATGACGGGAGGATCGGGTTTCGGAAGCGGTCGGGGGGATGCACGCCGGAGACGCGCTCTGTTCCTCGGCGGCATCACAGACTTCCCGCCCGACGATCTGACGAATCATGTGCTTGAGACGCGGGGCGCTGCCCTCGTTAAGAGCGCGCTGCAAGGCATTGATTTCTTCCACATGCTGCAGTTTCCCGCCGGTCCATTCCCGCAGATTGAACAGTTCCAGGTGCGTGATGCGCCCTTTGCCACGCCAGATCAGTTCCAGCACGTCCTGCGCCGTAAGCGTGGCCAGGTTGAGGACCATCTGGCAGGGATGCAGGGGAACCAGGCGTTCCAGCAGGACTTCCGGCGGATCGCGCAGCACCTGCGGCATGCCGGGATGCGGCGCATGGGGAAAAATGATGTCCGGATTGGCGGCGGGCGACAGCCAGGTATCGGCGATGACGTCCGGCACCAGCCCTTCCAGGGCGTCCAGGGGCGCGCGCAATTCCCGCTGCCGGGCCGGATCGACCGTCAGCTCCTGGCGCAGGGTGGTGTTCCTGTCCTGCAGCAGGGGCAGCAGGTGGCGGTGGATATATTCGGCCAGGTGCAGGGCGGAGGGTTGCCGTTGCCCCACAAAGGCCAGAAAATCGTCCTGATCCAGAGGCCGGGGACGGGAAATGCCCAACTGTTCGGCCAGTCGGGGAGCGTGACGGGTGTTCCAGGCTTCCAGCAGGGCCAGGGTGTGTTCGCGCATCCACTGCGCGACGGGGCGGTAGTCGTCCATGATCCGGGAGATGGCCGGATCGGCCAGCAGTCCGGTGAAGCGTTCCGGATCGTCGCAGCCCAGAGGCGACCAGATGAGATCCACAAAGCGCCCCCGGAAGGCCGCCCGAAATTCGATGCCGATGCGCACCGTGATGCCCATGATCCGCGCCGCGTGCAGCAGTTCCTGAGCGGCTTCGGCGTCCACGCGGTTGTAATAGACCACCGTCAGAAAGCGGATCCCCTTGATCCAGGCGTCCATGACCAGGTGGGTGGGATTTTTGCGCCCCTTGGTATTGGCGTCGTGGACATGGTGGTCGAATGCCTGCTGGTTCCATTCCTCCGGCATTTCCAGAAGATGGTAGCGCCGCAGCAGGCGGCGCACGATACGCGGCGTGCCCTGCACGGCCCGGTGAAAGTCGTGGGCCAGCGACAGTTGGCGTTCCTTCCACTCGTCCTCCGCGATGGGGGGCGGTGTATCCGCGGCGGCGTGCGGACTGGAGCGCACAAGCTCTTTCATCACCTGGATGAGGACGCGGCCGGTATTGTTGCGCAGCGGCGAATGCGCGGTGTGCAGCACCTCGTCATGCAGGCGTCGCAAGGCCTGGAGACGATCGTTCATGCCGCCGACCTTCAGGCTGTCCAGCAGGGTAATGACGGCATGGGCGATACGCATGGAGTGCCGGGTCGCCATTTCGATGATCCCGTGGGGGTGCAGACTGGCGTCGAAATGGGCGATGGCGCGACCTTGAGCGCGTTGTTCCACAAAATGGTTGACCAGATCGATCAGCTCGTGGTCCTGGGGATCGAAAAAGAGGCCGGATTTGGTCATGATGCTTTTTATCCGTAACGTAGGGTCAGCCCTCATTAATCCGCCTGCCGCAAAGCCGCCTTTTTCCGTCCCGCGGCGTTGCACGGCCACCATTGACCTTGCGGTATGTCCAATACGGCTTCGGCCAATGGTGGCCGTGCGCCTTGCAGGGCGAAAAAATTCGGCTTTTCGCGGACGGCGTTTTAATGAGTCCTGACCCTAGGCAGCCGGAGAGGCGTGCTCTCCGGCTGCGGTGAAGGCGGTTTGCTTCCGCGTCGCGGAAGCAAACCGTTGCAATAGCAGAGTTTCCTAGAATGTATAGTGGAAGTTCAGCCCGACTTTAAAGGCATCCGAGTTGGAAGGGTTTTGCAGCCACTTGCGACCGGATTTGACGCCATCGGGCGAAGTCCATTTCCAGGTTCCGCTGTCGAATCCTACATGCAGATAGGCTGCTTCCGCAACCAGTTTAAGATTTTCGTAGATTTTATATTCGGTGTCCAGGTTGATTTCCAGAGCCCAATCGTTGGTGGTGAGATAGGACCCGATGGAGCCGGTGGGCTCAATGCCCGGCACGGTGCCGTCGTCATCCGCCTGTCCCAGCAGGTATTGGGAACGGGCGATCTTTTTGGGCATGTCCGGCGAGTTGGTGCCGCGCATGTAGACGACTTTGAGATGGTTGGTCAGATTGTCGATAAAGGAAATATCGCGTACCTGCAGGGCCACGCCCCACAATCCCAGGGGCTGATAGGCCAGCAACCCGTCATACGCGCCCGAGGCCAGGGTGTTCTTGAATCCGGTATGCGTGTATTCCCAGTTGCCGGACAGGGCGGGCATGCGTTCGGAACCGTTGTTCAGATTGCCGTCATCGCCGGAACTGTACCAGAAGAAAATACCCGGCGTGAAATATTCCATGCGATATTCGGCCAGGGCGCTGACATACCAACCCCGGCGATCATAACGGTTGGAGTCGAAGTGGCGACGGCCCTTGACTTTTTTGCGGGCGCCGTTGTCGTTGAGATAGTAGTAGTTGCCGTCGCTTCCCAGTCCGTCCGTGCCGTTGCCCTGTTTGCTGCCGTACATGAAGTCGACTTTGAAAATGAAGGGATCGAAGCGGGACAGGTCGGCGGAGAGACCGCCCCACCAGGTGCTGGTCAGGCCGCCGCCGTACTCCAGCATCATGGGCCTTTTGCCTTCGCCGGTATAGACGCCCATGCCTTCGGTAAGTTTTTTGCGCGATGTGCTGACGAAGTAGTCATTGTAATCCCTGGACGGGTTGCGGCCGATGCCGTCGCCCATGGAAGCAAAGCCCACCCAGGGCGTCACCCGGATGCCGTCAAACCGCATGGGAAACAACAGCGCGTAAAAATCCAGGGCGTCGAAGTCCGGCTCGTCCTTGTTCATGTCCCAACCGGAAGCCAGGTACTGGGGGGTCTTGCCCGCATTTTTGGAGCCGTCGGGATCGATTTCGTTGTCGTTGAGCAGGCGGGCCCACATGCCCGTGATGGAAAAATTGTCGTTGTATCTGTAGGAAGCCACGATGCCCGCGGCGTCGTCATCCAGCACGAAGTTGCCGCTCGAGGCGAACAGGGGGAGTTTCATGCCCTGGAGACCCATGCGCAGTTTCAGATCCGTATGCGGTACGGTCCAGTCCAGGTAGGCGCGTTTGACTTCCACGATTTTGCCGTCCGCTCCCAGAGCGCCGCCCACGGGGTGGCCGTTTTTCTCCGCCTGTCCGTAATAGATGTCCCCGATTTCAAAATATACGACGCCGGAAAGAGCCTTGGAGGCCACGGCCTCCAGCTGAAGGCGCAGACGGATGCCCGCTGAAAAGGCATCGTCGTTGACGTCGCCCCGACGGGTATTGGCAAATTTGTTGTTGGTGGCCGTTTCAAACGAATAGCTCCAATACCCTTTGCCCTTGAATTCCACGGACTGCGCCGTCCCCACGGCGCTGAACATGAGCCCTGCCGCCAGCAGCAGCGTAGTCAGTTTTTTCATCCCGATCCTCCCGGAATAGATTGCGATACCGTTTGCTCTTTTGATAAACTGTCCGCCAGGGAAGAAATTTCTCTTTCCTGCATGCCATGCTACGGTACGCTACAGCCGAATGAGAAATAAAAAATGCCAATGTATGGCATAATTGGGCGTTATCGGAACATATGCTGCCGGTACTTGCCGGGAACATGCGGCGCATGCCTTCGTGCGGCATGGCGCGCGTTGACAGTCCGTCGGCATGTATGCTGCAATCAGCGGAGAAGATAAGACATATATTTATTTATATAAAATTCAGGATATAGACTATGAACGTAGATCACCTCAAGGCCTTTCATCGGGTGGCGGAAACAGGCAACTTTACGCAGGCGGCACGGGATTTGTTTCTTACCCAGCCGGCCGTGAGCATGCAGGTGCAGAGTCTGGAGCACAACCTGGGCGTGATGTTGTTCGATCGATCGCGCCGTCGCATCAGCCTGACATCCGAAGGAGAGGTGCTCTATAGATATACCCGAAAGATTTTCGGCATCATGCAGGAAATGCAAAATGAATTTCAGAATCTCAATGCTCTCCAGACCGGAGAGTTGACCTTGGGAACGTCATCGCTGATGGGGACGTATTACCTGCCGTTTTTTGTCGGGAGCTATCACCGGCGGCACCCCGGCGTGCGTTTTACGCTGGCTATCAATAATTCTCACGCAGTGGCCGAAATGGTGTATCAGGGAGACATTGAAATCGGTTTCGGGGGATCTTCTTCCGCGCATCCCGGCCTGAGCCAATATTTTCTGCACCGGGAACCGCTGATCATTGTTGTGGGCAGGCATTCTCCCCTTATTGAACATGTCGGTCCTCTCAGAGCCGAGGATCTTGTCGGCGAACCGTTCGTCATGCGCGAGAAGGGCACACGCATAACCAACAAGGTCACGACATGGCTGCGCAACGTTTCTCAGGGGACCGCCGCGTCGTCTCTGGTGACGGTGGACAATATGGAAGTGGCCAAACAACTGGTCGCCGGAGGCTTCGGCATCACCGCGTTGCCGCGTCACGCCGCCGCGACGGAAATTGCCGCCGGTCAGTTGTTTCCTTTGCAACTCGAAGATTTTGAAATGCATGTGAACTATTTTCTTATCTACATGGCCGGTCGCAAGCTGAGCCGTGTAGCCCAGAGTTTTCTGGCCCTGCTGTTCGAACATGGCATTCCGTTGCCGGAAGATTTGCTGGAAGCTGTCCGTTAGAGCATTTCACGGTTGAAATGCTCCAAAAGATGTGTGGCTCCGCCCCACACCCCGCCGGGGGCATGATGCCCCCGGACCCTCCATTTTGCC
>CASQEL010000113.1 GCA_949427775.1 uncultured Desulfovibrionaceae bacterium | reverse complement strand
ACGCAAAGAAAATGCGGCCATCGGTGATCTGCTGGATGGCGGCCTGCATTTCCGGAGACATGCCGGTGTCAGTGCCGATGGGGTCGGTGCCGGTGGATTTCTTGGCGCAGCCGAAACCGGCGGCAAGGGCCATGACAAGGGCGAGAATAAGTGCATAACGCTTCATTGTGTCCTCCTGAACAGCTCAGAGCTCCAAAAAAAATTGTTGTTTTGCCTTTCCTTTCTTCCCGCACGCACCGCGAGACGCCACGGACGTGCTACGGGGAGATGGTATCTCCAAGCCGTTTTTTGTCAAGTTGATGGAGGGCATTTCGGGCAACTTTCGTCAAATTTTTTTTACCGTGGAACAGCTCTTTGCGGACACTGCGACGCCGTGGGATGTCCACGGCGCCTTTTGTCTGTACAGTTCCTATTTGTTTGTCGGCATGCCCCAACGGGGGAAGGAGGCGTCGCCGCCGCCCGTGGGCACCTTTTTGGCGTCGCCGCCGTGCCGGGTGATCAGGTAAATCTGGCGCGCTCCGCCGCGGCTGGAGGTGAAGGCGATGAAGTAGCTGTCCGCGCAGAATGAGGGCTGTTCATCGCTGCCCGGACCGAACGTCACCTGGCGTTCCATGCCCGTGAGCATGTCCTGCACGAAGATGCGGTGCCCGAAGTCCGTCATGCGGCTGAAAACCACCAGGGTGCCGTCGGGCGAAAGATTGGCTTCCGTATTGTAGGAACCGTTCTTGCTCACGCGGGTCACCGCGCCGGTGGTCAGATCCTTCAGGAAAATCTGGGGACCGCCCAGGCGGCTGGAGGTGAAGGCCATCTTGGTGCCGGTGGCGTCGAAGGTGGGGGACACGTTGATGGAGTTGTTCTGCTCCAGCGGCCGCTCACGCTGGAAAACGTGGTTGAGCAGAAAAATATCCGGGTTCTTTCCATTGGACAGGCTGACCGCCACCTTGTTGTTGGGCATGAAGGCGGGGCCGATGACCGTGTTGCCGGGGAAGCGGATGCGCTGGACTTTGCGCGAGTGCCGATCCCAGACTCCCAGAGCGTGGGAGCGTTCGTCGATATGGGTGAAGACGACGAAGCGCCCGTCCGGCGACCAGGCCGGAGACATGGCCTGGCCCTTCATGTTGGTGATGCGTCGCAGATCCCGGCCGGTGGGTTTGACCAGCCAGACATCGGATTGCATCCGCCCGGTTTTTTTGATGAAGGCCAGAGTGGAACGGAAAAAGGCCCCGTTGCCCGTCAGCACTTCCAACAGATCGGCGCAGAAGCGATCGGCCACTTCCGGCAGCACCTTGGCGTTGACCTTGGGGTATTCCTTGCCGAACAGGCGTTTGCCGGAGTGGGTTTCAAAGGCGCGCAACTGCACGGCATTGCTGTCGGGCCAGTAGGTCGTGACGACGATATCCGCTCCGGCCAGTTGGAAGCGTTTGAAGTCCAGTTCCGGAGATTCGTACCCGGCCAGCACGGTGCCGCCGAGCACGGCCTTGGGATCGGTCAGGCGCATGAACGGAAGAAAACTCAGATTTTCATGGACCAGCTTGTCCAGATCGGGGCCGAGGCCTCCGGCGGGGCTGTTGGGGCCCTTGAGCGGTGTGGCCAGGGCAAGGTTGACGATGTTCTGGCCGGGGCCGTAGATGGCGACCTGCACGGCCAGGGCGGGACGGCCGATCAACAGCGTCAGCGCCGCCGCGGCCGCCAGACAGAGATTTTTTATCCGAAACATGTCAGTACCCTTCTGTAGAAGTTTTTGGAATGCGAAGATGCGGCAGACGTGTGCCGCAATGCCGGGCCGCCCCCGGAAATCCGAGTGCGCGGAACCCGGCGGGCGGCGTGAAATGCACCGGCTTTACTGCCGCTTGACGACAAATGTCAAATTGAGATCCATAGCCTTTTTGGCGGGGGGCGGCGGTACGGTCCCGGTGCGCGTCACCGCGCGCATGACGGAGTTGTCCAGCAGGGCGTCGCCGCCGGAGTGCGCCAGCCCCACCTGGGTGATCATGCCCTTGCTGTTGACGTGCACCTGCACGACGACCGTGTATTTGCCCTTGGGCGTCTTGGCGGGAATGATCACATGCGGCCGGATTTTCTCCATGACGGTCTTGACGTATTTTTCCTCGGCTTCCCGCGCCTTGGCCACTTCCCGCGCCTTGATCTCCTCAGGGCTCGGTCGGGGGGTCTTGGCGGCTTCGGCCTGGGTCGGAACCGGGGACTGCCCCCCGGGCCGGCCGGTCCAGAACGTCAGGTAGACGTCGATGGGCATGCCGTAGGGCGGCACGCCGAAATGTTCGGCCTCGCGCACCGCGGCGCAGGCGGATTTGTCCATGGCGGCCAGCGCGGAGGAGGCCACGGGCTGACATTTGGACACTTTGCCGTCGGCGTCCACGCTGACGCGTATCCGGACCGTGCGATCCGCCGGGTCCGCGGGCGGCTGCCAGACCCTGGAAACTTTTTCCAGCACCTGATTGGAATAGCCGCCCACCTGATCGGCGGCGGCCATGGCGGCGGCCGCCGCATCGGCGACGGCCGGGCCCAGCAAACAGAAAAGGGACAGGGACACGTGCAGCAGGGGTTTCATCAAAAAAACTCCTTATCGGTCTGAAACCAACAAACGTTCAAAAGGGCGGCCATTCCCTTTGAAAAACAGCCGCCGAGGGCGACGCCGCCCGGCTGCCGCAAAAGCGTCGTTCGCGACGTCGGTTTTCTTCGAGCACGCCGCGCGCTGCCCGGCGAAAGCGTCTTCCTCCGGCGCGGGGGGACGCCGCCACCGCGGTCGCCTTCGTCGGCCGCATGCGCAATGCTCTGTTCGTCCGCCGAGGGGGCGCCCTTCCCGCCGCCGTGCCCCGGTGCGGAAATCCGCCCGGCTGCCGGGCGGCCGTCAGCGTCCCATCAGGTCGGACAGGTTGAACACCAGATCCAGTTCCTGATATTGCGGGTTCGGCGGCGGAGGAAATTCTCCCTGCGCGCCGGTTCTGCGGACAGCGTTGACGGCCGAGGCGTCGAACTGGGCGTTGCCTGAGGAGCGGGCCAACTGCGGCTCGCCGACGATCCCTCCTCCGGCGTCCAGGCGGACATGCACGACGCAGACCAGTGAAGCCCGCGAAGCGTTGGCGTACATCCAGTTGGGACGCACGGCCAGCATAACCTGTCCCAGGAACACATCATAGATGCCGCCTCCGCCGGGGCCTTCGCCTTCGCCGCCGCCTCCGCCGCCGGTGCCGCCGGCCCGGCGTTTGGCCTCCGCCAGAGCGCGCTCCACGGCGCTGCCCCCCCTGGAACCCGCCGAATCGCGCGAGGACGCGGCACGGGCCTTGGCCAGGGCGTCTTTCACGGGGTCCCCCTTGGGTTTGGTCTGAGCCTTCTTGGGCGGCGCGGGGGGGTTCTTATCCTCTTTCTTTTCTTCCTTCCGTTCCTCTTTGGACGGTTCTTTCTGCTTTTCGGGACGCTTTTTCTCGGCGACGGGTTTGGCCTCCGGTTCCGGAGCGGGCTTCGGTTTGGGTTCCGGTTTGGGCTCGGGTTTCGCCTGGGGTTTTTCCACGTCCTTTTTGGGGGCGGCGACAGGCACGGCCACGCCGGGCGCGGGGCGGTTCACCTCGGGCCTGGGCGGCGCGGGCAGGGAAGGGGCCAACGTTTCGCCGGGCGCGCCCTGATGTCCGAGTACGGGAGAGGGCATGCGGCTGCCGCCAGGCGCGCCCTCCACCAGGCTGATCTGCACCGGCGCGGTGTCCAGACGCAGGGGCGGCGTCGACGGCCAGAAAAAGATCGTCAGAAACAACGCCAGATGCAGCGTAAAGGACAAAATATAGGAGGCCAGACGCATCCGTGAATCCTACCGCTTCCTCGTGGGCGTCGCGGGTTTGGCGTCTTCGGACTGGGCCACCACGCCGAGCTTTTCGATGCCCACGGCCTTGATGCGTCCCATGACGCCGACTACGACGCCGTAGGGCACTTCCCTGTCGGCCTGGAGAAACAGGCTTTTGTTTTTCGTTTTGACCAGCAGATGCAACTTCTCTTCCAGCTCTTCCATCTCCACCTTGTACTCGTCCAGAAAGAGCGTGCCGTCCTTGCGCACGGTGAGCACCATATGATCCACTTCCGTGGGCAGCACTTCGACCTTTTTGGTCTGGGGCAGATCCACGTCCAGGCCTTCGGACATCATGGGGGTGGCCACCATGAAGATGATAAGCAGCACCAGCATGACGTCAACAAAAGGCGTGACATTGATTTCGGCCACGAAGCCGCCGTGTTTTCCCGTACCGGCGCCCATGACTACATTTCCGTGGCGCCCAGGCGCTGCACCGGACGGTGGGCGTTGAGCTCGCGCTGGACGCGATTGAGGAACACGCCCGCGAAGTTCACCAGCTTGGTGTCGATTTCGCTGAGCTTGCCCAGAAAAATGTTGTACCCCACCGTGGCGGGTACGGCCACGCCCAGGCCGATGGCCGTGGCCACGAGCGCTTCCGAGATGCCCGGGGCCACCGTGGCCAGGGATGCCGACTTGAGCATGCCGATGGCATGGAAGGAGTTCATAATGCCCCAGACCGTGCCGAACAGGCCGATGAACGGCGCGGTGTTGGCCGTGGTGGCCAGCAGGGACAGGGAGTGATGCAGACGGGCCAGTTCGGTGCCTACGCCCTGGCGCAGGGCGCGGCGCACGTTGTCTACCACGATCTCGCTGGCGTTGCCCAGTTCCTTGGAACGGTTGAATTCCATGACGCCCTCGTGGGCCACATAGTAGAGGGGCGAGGCGGGATCGTTGCCCAGCGTCTGCACGGCGTCGCGCAGATCCCGCGCCCGCTCGAAGCGTCCCATGCCTTCCTCGGCCTTGCGATAGGCCGATCCGAGAGAGATCCATTTCCGGATCATCAACGCCCAACTGCCGATGGACATGAGAACAAGCAGCGCCAGCACGAGCTGCGCCACGAGGCCGGCCTGCGCGATCATCGAAAAGAAGCTGAATTCCATGGGTTTTCTCTCACCAAAAAAAACGTTGTGGCAGAAAAGGGCTCTTTATTGAGGATGCCGTGCCCGGCGCACGTGGCGCTCCTGCAGAAATTCCGCGCACGTGGCGGGAAGGATGCAATGGGAGCGGGTTTTTTTCAAGATTTTTTTCCGATAAATTCTAGTACACAGAAACATCTAAAGTTTCTGTGTACTAGGCGCCATGCGAGAGCATGGCGCGGCGGCGTAGTCGCCGTGAATGAGCCGAAAACCGCGTTTTTCGGCGAATGATCTTGACGCAAAATACGAAGTATTTTGTGTTATGCGGTACTAGAGGCGGCCATCGCCCCGCAAAAGCAGGGCGAGGAGTACCAGTAGTACAGTACCAAGACGTCTACTCGTCTCATGCGGCGCCCCCCTTTGAGTTTTTGCGCCGTGCCGGGCGCGGGGACATCAGGGGCAACCGTGCCGCATGGATATAACAGTCCGGTTATTGCTCCGCTTTTTTCATCAGAAACGTCGCGTGTTCCCCACAGGGAAGCCGAGATCCTTCAACCATGCATCCACCTCTTTCTGTGCGCCGGATACCTGTGAACCCCGTACTTCAAATCCTTTCAAAATCCGCGCCTGAGGGCAGAGCTTCTTCAAATCGCTTTCGCTGCGACCCAAACGGCTTCCTCCGTGGGTGCAGAACGGAACGACGTTTCTCTCGCCCAGGTTGTACTTTTCCAGAAAAGTGAAGAAAGGCATGGGCATGGTACCCCACCAGTTGGGGAAGCCGATGAATACGGTGCCATATTCGTCCAGATTGGAAATTTCGGTGGCGATCTGCGGGCGGGCATTGCTCCGCTGTTCCTTCCGAGCCATATCCACTACGGTGTCATAGTCCTGCGGATAGGGGGTCACGGTCTTGAGTTCGACCATATCTCCGCCCACGCGGCCATGAATCTGCTCGGCAAGCCGCCGCGTATTGCCGGAGTGGGAAAAATACAGAATCAACACCTTGTCTCCTCCTTCCGCAGCATACGCGGACATCCCGGACAGTACCGGAGCAACGATTATGGCGGCAGCGCCAAACGCCATGCCTTTCAAGAAGTTTCGCCTCGACTGGAGCATGTCTTCCTGATTCGCAACGATAATACGGGACTGCAAAGAAGGGTTTCTGGTCTTGCTCATAACATATTCTCCTGTACTCCCTGGAAAAGTGTTTATTTGGCCTGATCGGGTTCAGGAATGACGGCATTGACGCAGGCCAGGGCGTTCAGAGTTCTTGGAAAACCGATGTAGGGCAGGCTTTGCGCCAGAGCGTCAATCAAATTTTCCTTGGAGTTTCCCACTGCCGCATTTCCCTGCACATGGGAACGAACCTGACTGTCGCAACCGCCAAGGGCGGAAATGATGGAAAACGTCAGAAGTTCTCTGGTCTTCAAATCCAGCCCTTTCCTGGTGTAGACATCGCCGAAACAAAATGCGGAAAGATAGTTCCGGACAAGAGGCAGTTGGTTGGCCGGAGCCGTCCGGTGCATCCTGTCTATGACATCACCGAAAATGGATTTCTGTACCTTCAGTCCGTCAGCATACCGGGAAGCCTCCGTTACCGTACTCTGACTTTCCACCGGAAGAGGAATATTCTTTGCTCTGAACACCTCATTTACCAGTTTCAGAGCGGCTTCCGTTTTGGGGAAGCCTATGTATGGAGCGCACTGATACATGGCCTCCTTAATCTCCACAGGCG
>CASQEL010000112.1 GCA_949427775.1 uncultured Desulfovibrionaceae bacterium | reverse complement strand
GTTTTCGTTGAAACGCCGCGGTAACCAGATCACGGCCGTGATTCTCGTGGTGGGTCTGATCCTGACGATCATCCGCTTTACCCAGGGCATCGGCTCCATCACCAACCTGGACGACAACATGCCGTGGGGCATGTGGATCGGCTTTGACCTGCTGTGCGGCGTGTGTCTGGCGGCGGGCGGGTACTTCACCTCGGTGGCCTGTTATGTCATGGGCATGAAGCACTTCCATTCGGCGGTGCGTCCGGCCATCACCACGGCTTTCCTGGGGTACGCCTTCGTGGTTGTGGCGCTGCTGTACGACCTTGGTCATCCGTTGCGCCTGCCGTACATGTTCTTCTTCCCCGGCACCACCTCGGTGCTCTTTGAAGTCGGCCTGTGCGTGGCCACATACCTGACCGTGCTCTTCATCGAGTTCTCGCCCGCGCCGCTGGAATGGTTGGGACAGAAGTTCCCCATTTTCCTGAAATGGCGCCGGTACGTGCTCAAGCTGACCATCATTCTGACCATCTTCGGGGTGTGCTTGTCCACGCTGCACCAGTCTTCGCTCGGCGCGCTCTATCTGATCGCCCCCGGCAAGCTGCATCCGCTGTGGTATTCGCCTTTCATTCCCATGTTCTTCTTTGTGTCCTCCATGGCGGCCGGCGCCTCCATGGTGGTATTTGAGGGCATGTTCGCGCACAAGGGCGTGCATCACTATATGGACGCCACCCACCTGCGCGAAGCCGACGAGGTGGTGTTCAGCTTCTCCAAGGCCGCGGCGTTCATCCTGTTCGGATACTTCACGCTCAAGTTCGTCGACATGTGCGTGCAGGACAACTTCCGGTATCTGCTCTCCGGGTACGGGTTGTGGTGGATTGTCGAAATGGTCTTCTTCGTGCTGACTCCGGCGCTGCTGTACGCCAAGGGCTCGCGCGAGCGCAACATCCGCCTGTGCCGCATGGCCTCCATCAATGCCGTGGCCGGTATCATTCTGAACCGTTTCAATGTCAGCATGGTGGCCTACAACTTCCAGCTGCCGTCGGCGGAACGGTATTTCCCCTCTGTGTGGGAAGTCTGCATCTCCATCTTTGTGGTGACGCTGATTGTAACCGTGTACCGTTTCATCGTGTACCACATGCCCGTGCTGTATGAGCATCCCAATTTCAAGGATGCCCATTAATGCCCTCAGGGAAGAAGGAGAAAATTCATGTCCGGTATATTCCCTACCTTTTATGACTACTTCCTGTTCACCAAAAGCTGGGCGTATGTCTTGATGTTTCTGATTCTGCCCGGTTACGTCTGTTACTGGTTGTGCATCCTCGACGGTAAAAAACCGAAGGAAGTGGTGCAGGAATTCCTGGCGGACGACGGTAAGGACAGTCATTGATCACGGCAGGGCAGCTCCCTCGGGGGCTGCCCTCGCGCCTGATTTTCGGGGCGGGTTGCCGACAACCCGCCCTTTCTGTTATCGTTGAAAAGATACGAGGGAGAGAACATGGGAAAGCTGCTGGTTATGGGTATCGGCAATATGCTGCTCACTGACGATGGCGTGGGCGTGTTTGCCGCGCAGGCGTTGCAGAAGGAATCCTTTCCTCCGAACGTCACCGTCATGGAAGCCGGCACCTTCACACATGACGTTTTTTACCTTTTTGAAGGTTACGACGCCGTGCTGGTATTGGATATCGTTCATGCGCAAGGCGAGCCGGGAACGTTGTACCGACTTTCAGAAGCGCAGTTGGTGGATGACGAAAAACAGAGACTTTCCATTCACGATATTGATCTTATAGATTCCCTGAACATGGCGGAGTTGCTGCACGGCAAACGGCCGCAACTGCGGGTGCTGGGTATGGAGCCTGCCGATTACACGACGTGGAATATCGGCCTGTCGTCGCGTGTGCAGGCGCGGTTTGAGGATTTTCTCGCCGTGGCCAGAGAAGAAATTCTTGCCCTGTCCGCGGCCCTGTAAAGCGCCGTCCTGCGGCGAAAAGGAGTTGTGCATATGTGTCTTGCCATTCCCGCCCGAATTGTGGAACTGAAAGGTGAAGGTATGGCCCGCGCCCGGGTGGGAGAGAGTCAGACCTATCTGGAAACGTCCGTTATGCTGCTGCCCGAACCGGCGCAGGTAGGGGACTACGTGATCGTGCACGCCGGTTTTGCCTTGCACAAGCTGAACAAGGAGGAAGCGGAGGAAACGCTGCGCCTGCTGCGCGAAATGGCGGAAACCCTGGAAGGGGGACAACCCGCGGGATTTTAGGATTTTTACCGCTGTACATGCGAATGTTCCCTCTGTGGCGGGCACGTCCGTCGATATGCGGCGCAAAGCTCTCCACAGTGTCGATTGAGGTGTTTTGCACAATATACGTATCCCAATCCGGCCTGTGTTATGAAAAGACTGCTGTGTTTCCTTGGAGCTCAGTATAGCAACGTCCTGCTGACGCTGCTGACGATCCTGCTGGGCGTGATCGCGTCCGCGCTGTACGGCCTGCACAAAAACGGCGTCGCCGTGAACACGCAGGGCAGCCTGGAGCTGTATGAAATTTCCAGAGGCGTCGCTGACGTAGCCGAGAATTTGGAAAAAATTTCCACGCGTCTTGAAGGAGTGGAGAGAGAACTTGCCCGGCTGCGGCCTCTTGTCATCAGTCGGCATCAGGAAAGAGCGTCTGAAATCCGGTGATCGTCGCAAGCGATGTGTTATGCCGGATTTCTTGCCATGAGCAGGCAAGTGAGGCATACTCGGTACATTGTTCACAAAGGCGACAGTCCGATGTCGTTTCAGGAAAGATTGCTATCGGCGGACGAAATATGCAAGATGTCCCACAAGTTACGGTAACACAGGAAGGTGCTCTTTACACATTGGCGGTAGGTGGGCGTTGGCATATGGGAGATTCCTCGCCTCCGGACGCCGAGACGGCGTTGGCGGGGATCGACGATGCGAATGTTCGGGAACTGCGTTTGGAAACCGCTGAGCTCGGGACGTGGGACACGAGTTTGCTGGTGTTTCTGGTGCAGGCCGTCAAGCGCGCCCGCGCCCGTTCCCTGCCTGTTCATGACGATCGACTGCCCGACGGTGTGCGGCGTTTGCTGCAACTGGCCTTTGCCGTGCCTCCCAAAGAGGGCTCGCAGCGCACGCATACGCGGTTGCCGTTTTTTGCATCCGTGGGCACGATTGCGCTGTCCGTCCCCAAATCCATACGCAGTTGTCTTGAATTTATTGGAGAAGTCACGCTGTCGACAGGGCGCTTGCTCGCCGGCAGGGCCGATATTCGGGGAAGGGACGTGTTCGGCGCCATGCAGGAATGCGGCGTGCAGGCGTTGCCGATCGTCGCGCTGACGAGTATGTTGTTCGGGCTTATTCTGGCCTTTGTAGGCGCCGTGCAATTGACGCAGTTCGGCGCGCAGATTTACGTGGCCGGATTGGTAGGCATCGGCATGCTGCGGGTCATGGGAGCCATTATGGTGGGCGTGGTCATGGCGGGGCGCATGGGAGCCTCCTATGCCGCGCTTATCGGCACCATGCAGGTCAACGAGGAAGTGGACGCCTTGTCCACCTTCGGTCTCTCCCCCATAGATTTTCTGGTGCTGCCCAGAGTGTTGGCCCTGACCGTGATGGTGCCCCTGTTGACGCTGTACGCCGATTTCATGGGGGTGTTGGGCGGTTTCCTGGTGGGTGTATTCATGCTGGGGCTGCATCCTCTGGAATACTGGAACGCCACCATACAGATGGTTCCTTTCAAGCATGTGGTGATCGGTCTTGTCTACAGCACGGTGTTCGGCATGATCATCGCGCTTTCAGGATGCTATCAGGGAATGCATTGCGGTCGCAGCGCGGCTGCTGTGGGCACGGCGACCACGGCGGCGGTGGTCAACGCCATCGTGGGAATCATCGTCGCCACGGCCATTATCACCATTATCTGCAATATATTGAACATATGAGCACGCCTTCCCCATCTCCCTGCATCGAAGTCAGCGATCTGACCATCGCCTACGGCAGTTTTGTATTGATGCATGATGTAGCGTTCACCATAAACAGGGGAGACGTGTTCATCATCATGGGCGGCAGCGGCTGCGGAAAAAGCACGCTGTTGCGTGTGCTCATGGGGCTGAAGTCTCCCGCGGCCGGCAAGGTGCGCTATGGCGACGTGGATTTCTGGGGGGGGGCGGAGGAGCAGCGCCAGGCCACCATGCGTCGGGCCGGGGTGCTGTTTCAGGGCGGAGCCTTGTGGAGTTCCATGACACTGGCGGAAAATGTGGGACTGCCCCTCCAGCAGTATACCCGTCTTTCTCCGGAAGAAATTCGAGAACAGGCATCGTTGAAGCTGGCTTTGGCGGGGCTTGCCGGTTTTGAGGAGTATTATCCCTCGGAAATCAGCGGAGGCATGCGCAAGCGGGCCGGTCTGGCCCGTGCTTTGGCGCTGGACCCGGAAATTCTGTTTTTGGACGAACCTTCCGCCGGACTGGACCCGGTGAGCGCGCGTCTGTTGGATGATCTGATTTTGGAACTGCGCGACACGCTCGACAAAACGTTTGTCGTGGTGACGCATGATCTGGCGAGTCTGTTCGCCATCGGCAACAATTCGGTGTTTCTGGACGCGGCCACCCGCACGATGGGCGCCAGAGGCAACCCGACGGAGCTTTTGCATAATCCCGATACCAACCCCACGGTCTTGCGCTTTCTGACTCGCGGAGGCTCGGACGAGGGAAAAGAGGGCGGCGTATGAGCGCGGAAGTGAATAAGGCCAGGGTCGGCATCTTCGTCGTCGGCGCTTTGGTGCTGCTGGTATTCGGCCTGGCGGCATTGGGCGGTAAAAAATTGTTTTCCAACGATATCAACTATGTGTTGTATTTCGACGGATCGGTGAGCGGTCTGAGCATCGGCGCGCCCGTGGTGTTCCGGGGTGTGCCTTTGGGCAACGTCACGAAGATCAGTCTGGTGGCCAATGCCCGTGACGAGGGCGTCACCATTCCGGTGTATATTCGTATCGACGAGGGCAGCATCGTCCGTCTGGGAAACAAATCCGAACTGAGCGACGCCATGCGGGAGGAAATCATCCGTCGCATGGTGCAGCGCGGTCTGCGCGCCCGGTTGCAGTTGCAGAGTCTCATCACCGGACAATATCGGGTGGAACTGGATTTTTTTCCCGATACGCCGGCTCGCTATCACTCCAGCGATCACGACAACGAAATTCCCACCGTGCCTTCACAGTTGGACGAATTTCAGCGCGCGTTGTCCAAATTGCCGCTGGAAAGCATCGCGACATCGGTCAATAATGCGCTGGAAGGCATCTCCGGCCTGGTCAACAACGATGATCTTCAGAAAGGCATCGCGGCCATGAGGGAATCCTTTGAATACGCCCGAACGCTGTTGGAAAACATGATTCCGTTGCGCGAGGATGCCCGCAACACATTGGGAACCTTGAATGAGGCGGCGAAAACACTGGATCGGCAGTTGCCGGAAGCCATGGCCTCTTTTCAGGTGGCCATGAACGGCATCGCGGCGGCTGCCGCGCAAATGCAACGGACGCTGAATTCCGCCGATGGATTGGTCGCGCGGGATTCGCGCACGGTGCGGGATTTCAACCAGGCGCTCAAGGAATTCAGCGACGCGGCCCGTGCCGTGCGCGGTCTCGCCACTATGTTGGAACGACATCCGGAAGCGCTGCTGCGTGGCAAGGGAGGTAACCGGCCATGACACATTTTCGCCATGTTCTTCCGTTCTTCGGCGCTTGTCTTCTGCTGCTGGCGGGATGCGGCGGCCGGAGCGCGCCGACGGCATATTACATGCTGGACAGCGGCGTCACGACGCCGAACATCGAAAACGTGTCGGCTCCGGCCCTGCAATTGCGCAAGGTGGACATCCCCGGTTACCTGGATCGCAGCGCCATAGTGACGCGTGATTCCGGCGGCGTGCGTGTGACGCTGGCGGAGTTTCACGCCTGGGCCGAGCCTCTTTCCGGCGGTATGCAGCGCGTATTGACAGAGGTCATGACGCCCCGTCTGCTGGAGCGGGGGGTTCTGTTGCAGCCTCTTGACGACGATAGCCGGGGACCTTTGCAGATTTTTGTGGAAGTGTTGCGTTTTGACGGCACGTTGGGGCAGGAGGCGACGCTGGAGGTGCGCTGGACCTTGCGAAACAGCGACGATCGCACAGTGGCGCGCGGTGCGTTTGTGGAACGCGAGCCGGTGGGGACGACGTATGAAAGCCTGGTGCGGGCCCAGAGCAGGCTGCTGGTTCGTTTCGGAGAAAATCTGGCCCCCCGGTTGGCCGCGGGCGCCGGGGCGGAACAGCGCCGCGCGGTACGGTGAAGGGATTTCGGGTAGAATTTGTTCTTGACCTTGCGGCGCAAAAAAACGCATTCTTGTGGCTGTATTTTTTGCGGAAGAGTCATTGTCAATATGTGTTGCGACTGCAAGCGAACGTCGCCGGTCGCTGTCCGGAAATAGGACGACAGCGCATCGGCGAGGCAAGGAGCTTTCATGGATGCACAACGGCGAAGCAGAGTCCTCATCGTAGACGATGCTCCTGAGAACATCCGTATTCTGGTGGAATCGCTCAAAAACGAATACACCATCATGTTTGCCAGAAATGGCGAGGCAGCGCTCCGGCTGGCCAAGTCTTCTCCGCCTCCGGACGTTATTTTGCTGGATGTGGTGATGCCCGGCATGGATGGGTATGAAGTATGCCATTGTCTG
>CASQEL010000111.1 GCA_949427775.1 uncultured Desulfovibrionaceae bacterium | reverse complement strand
CTACAAACACATGAATTCCGGCGAGGGTGGACTCCTCATCACCAATGATCCCGAAGTGATGGCCCGGGCTATTATCTATTCCGGCTCTTATATGCTCTATGGAGCCCATGGCGCGCGTCCCGACTTGGATGTCTTTGAGCATGTAAAGAAGATTACTCCCAACTTCAGCTCTCGCATGGACAACTTGCGTGCCGCTCTGTTGCTGCCCCAGCTGAAGAATCTGGACAATCAGTGCCGTCGCTGGAATGATCTGTATCATCACATGCAGGACAGGCTCGTGAAAATCCCCGGTGTGACCTGTCCTCCTCGCGATCCCCGCGAATACTATGTGGGCAGCTCCATTCAGTGGAATCTTCCCAAGGCCGGTTATGCGCAGATAGAGACATTCATCGACAAGTGCGGTGAACGCGGTGTGCAGGTCAAATGGTTCGGCAACAGGGAGCCGGCCGGCTTTACCAGCGCCTATGACAGCTGGCAGTACTTTCCCGGTCTGGCGGCACTGGATCTGCCCAAAACCAGGGAAGTCCTGGCCACCATGTGCGATATGCGTCTGCCCCTGACCTTCTGCAAAGAAGACTGCGATATTATTGCAGATATTATTGAGGATGTTGTTCGGGAACTGAACCTGAACTGATACGCCGCTCCTCCTGTTCACTGATAGAAGCGCTTCTCAGGTTCCGCCATTGGCAGACAGAACTTTGATGTTCCATTCCCCCGTCCATCGGCATTCCTGGCGGCCTGGCCCCTATGCCGGACTCGATCCGGGACAGAACACATGCGAGCATCCGTTGATCGGGATCATCTGCCTGTCGTCCTTATATTCCTTTCCGGGGAAAAATATTCTAGTACACAGAAACATCTAAAGTTTCTGTGTACTAGAGTGGATTCACTTCGACTTTTTGCAAAGTCACAATTGAAGACACGCCCGCTCCGGCATGTAACAGCGCAAACACATTACGCTTGTGCCTTTACGGCGGCCGTCCGCAAACCGTCGAATGTTTTCGACCGGCAGGACGCAAGGCAAGCATTGGCCGAAGCTGTAGTGAACATACCGCAAGGTCAATGGTTGCCTTGCAACGCTGCGGGAGAAAAAAAGCGGCTTTGCGGCAGGCGGGGTAATAAGGGGCTGCCCCCGAGAGAGGTTTCCTGTATTCGTTGTGTGCTTTTGGGGACACGGCCTACAGGAACGAACGAACAAAACAAATGATGCCCGCTATGCCAATAATAATCAACACCACCTGATGAAAGGCTCTTTGCGGAATGTGTCTGACTACCGGAAACGCCAGCAGTGTCCCCAATATGACGCTCGGAACGCCAAAGGACATATATCTCAGAACCTCCGCCGTATAGAAGCCTGCCCAATACTGCAAAACAACTGTAATTGTACCACGAATGACAAAAAAAATCCCCAGGGTTCCCAGAAAGACACGGGGTTCCCAGCCCATATACAGACCATAAGCCCCGATGGGGGGGCCATCAAAGGATATCGCCGTTCCAAGAAGGCCGGAACCAAAGCCCGCCGAGACTCCAAAAAGGCGGGGATAGTCAGCTGTGCCTCGAACTCGAAATGTCTTTTGCCAATATACATAGTATATCAGCAACACCCCTACTGCCCCTTGCAGCACGGCCCCAGAGCATATTTGCAGGATATACAGCCCAACAAAGGAACCCGGAATACTCCCCGCCAGCATGGGCCACAGGGAACTGCCGCGACAGTGGCGAAAATGCATGATAGCCAGACAGGCATCCATGACAACATTTAGCGCACAGGTCAACGGGATGAGCTGATGCACAGGAATAAAGAATGCCAGCACGGGAAAAGCCACCATGGCGCCTCCGATACCACTGACGCCGGATACGAAGCCGCCCACGAGCCAGGCTATAAAGACACAGGACTCATAGAAATCAGGCATGCCTTTTCTCCTGAATGTTATGGAAGCGCTGGGTAAAATCAGAGTATTTTCACGTTGAAAATGCTCTGCCGACCGCGTGAGCGGGCGGCCGCCGCGAAGGCACAAGCGCAATTGGTTTGTGCCGTTCCCTGCCGGAGCGGGCATGTCTTTCAGCTTTGAGCTTGTAAAAAGTCAAAGCGAATCCGCCCCTGGCGTGTTGACACTATGGAATTCTTGTTTGCCCGCAAGGAAGATGAGCGTGTTTCGAGGGAGTGTGCGTATGACACTCGACCGAAAAAATACGCGGAATCTGATGTTTCATGTCACGAGTTTACCAGTTTTTTCAAAAATCGTGCCGGATATCCTCCTCGCCGGTGGACTGTTCAATCCTTGGCAATGAGTGCCATACGAGAACCAAGATCGTTGTAGTGTTTCCGAATAAGGTGCATAACCTTGTTCAAATCTCTGTCGATCATGGCTTCAACTATGATTAAATGTCTTTTATAAAATTCATTGGGGGAGTAAAATGACATCCATTGCTTATACATAAGATATTTTGATATTGTTGCGCATGACTGTCGTGCAAGACTAATCAGATACTGATTGTCACAATGCATCAGAAGTGTATCATGAAACGTATTATCAAGGTCTGATAGTTCCGCAAGATCCCTTGCTTGCAGACTTTTTGCGTACATGCCATCCAAAATGTGCACAAGCTCGTTAATTTCAATATTTTTCCACAGATGAAGGCTGTCACATACTCCTGTAGCCTCAAGGATTCCCCCCACTTTGTAGCTCCATTCGATTTCTTGCGGCGTCATTATGCGGACGCGTTTTCCTTTCTGGGGTTCCGAGGTCACCAGCCCTTCCTGAACAAGGCTTTCCAGTGCTTCTCGAATGGGGGCGCGACTGATGCCAAGATCTTGAGAAAGGGCTACTTCCTTTATCGCCTGACCCGGCAACAGTTCACCCTGCTGGATTTTTCGTTTTATGTGATCAGCAACCGCCGTAGAGTATGTTTGTTTCTTGAATTTCATGGACAGAATGAAGAATTTTTTGTTGAGGTGATCAAAAATGCAGTATGATGATAATCCATGCCTTGACATCCTCCCCCGCCTGAAATCGGGGGATTCCTGAAGAAATATGCGGCTGTTGCCTTCATCGGGCTTGAAGCCCCGCGGGCAGCGAAAAGCGTCGTGGATGTCCTTCTTCCTGAAACGCGGGAAATCCGCACGCTTCGCAAGGGAATTTTTACAGGCCCTGTCGAGATCTTTCAATGCCTGCCGCAATATCCGGGAAGGGGATTCGGAAGAAAGGCTATCCGTCGATCCGGAAAAACCGAAGCGATTCTCTCTGGTCGCCAGGCCATTTTGCCGGAAGCTGCGGAGGGGCGCCAATTCTATCTTGCGGCAGTATATCGAAGCTCAACGAATGCCCGATTAAAGGTATAAATCCAGTTCAGGCGCCTTATATCCCCGCCCTGAAGGGCAAGAGTTAAGGTACTTTGGGTAACTTTTGATAATAATTGACACTTCATTAAAAGTAAAGACAATTTCAGGCGGTGTACAGGGCAATCGCATGAAGCGTATAACTCTTTGAAATAACGAAGAAAACATTCAACCGCCGACATATGGATTGCTAATATTCTCAATAGATTATCTTCGTTCGTGCGATTGCCCGGGCGCAGCATGCCGGTCCGGCTTGAGCTGCCGGACAGCCTGTGGTAATGTGAAATTCCGAGCAATGTCTGGCCCAAGCGGAGTGACCATGCCCTTGTCCCGCCTCCTGGCCCTTTTCAAGCGTTCGGTCGCGGCGCAGCCGGAGCACGCCGCGCCGGAACACACATTCGCCATGCGCCATCACCGGTTCAAGCTGTTTCTCACAGCCTGGAACAAGTTTCAGGAAGTGATGACCGAACTGGAATACACGCTGTGTTGCAACCACCCTTTCGGCATGTACCGCGTGCGCGCCCTGTGCACGCGCATGGCTACCCAAGTCTTCCAGTGCATCCGGCAACTGGAGCGCCTTTCTCCCGGCAACTATGCCGAACTGCACGCGCGCTTCGCGGCGCTCCAGAACGAGGTTTCGGCCATGGTCTATCCGGCGGCGGATTCCCTGAGCGGGCCGTCCGTGCTGCCCCTGGGCGATCCCGAACTGGAAGGGCTGGCCGACCCGGCCATCCTCCGCCTGGGCGGCATGCGCGCGGCGCTGCCGGACGTGACGCCGCCCGGTTTCGTAATCACGGCCGCGGGCTGTCGCCGCATACTGGAGCACGACGGCCTTCAGGAAGAAATCAACCGGCGCATCCAGGCCGCCGGGGGACTGTCTCCGGCCACCCTGCCCGAACTTTCCGAAAATCTGTGCGCTCTGGTGGAAAGCGCGCCCATCCCGGCAGCAACGGCCGATGCCGTTCTGGAGCAGGTGCGGCGGCTGCGTGAAGAAACCGCCGGAACCGCCATGCGTCTGCTGTTTCGCGGGCGTCTGTGGCCCGAAGAGAAAAACGGCGACCACGGTCTGCTGCTCTGGGGACCCTCGCTGCCCCTGGACGCGCCCGACGAGCGGATTCTCGCCGCCGTACGCGCCACGCTGGCCCGCAAGCAACAGGCGCAGGCGCTGGTATACCGCCGTTACCGGGGCCTGATCGACGCCGGAACCGGCGTATGCATCGCCTGTCTGGCCGTGGAGGACGGCTCCTGGGGCGGCGTGGCGCACACGGGCAACCCCATGCAGCCCACGCGCGGCAGCGTGCACGTCTACGCCTGCCGGGGACTGCCGCAGGACATGGAGTATTCCCGGTTGCCCACGGACGTGGTCATGTAGGCCGCCGCATGCCCTGCGCCATCCGTCTGCGCGCCCTGGCCGACCCCGAACGCCCCGTGCTGGACGACGACACGGCCTGCGCCGTGGCCGAGCTGGCCCTGCGCGTGGAGGCGCTGGAAGGCAAACCGCAGTCCCTGACCTGGGTGCGCACGCCCGGCGGCGCGCTGCGTCTTCTGCTGACCCGACCCATGATTCTGGCCAATCTCTTGCCCCACGATGCGCTGGACGAGGCCGAGCTGCCCCCGCCCCTGGCCGCCGGAGGCGTGACCGCCTCGCCCGGCATTGCCTGCGGCCCGGTGCATGTGGTGCGCACCTGGGACGACGCCCGCAATTTTCCCGTGGGCGGCGTACTGGTGGCGGCCCGGGATCTCTACCAGTGGATCGCCCTGCTGGATCGGGCCGCCGCCGTGATCACGGAAGAAGGCATCCTGTCCGGCCGCCTGGGGTCGCTGGCCCGCGAGTTCGGCAAACCGGCCGTCTTCGGCCTGCCCGGAGCCACCCGCAAACTGGCCGCGCAGGACAAGGTGACAGTCTACGGCGACGGCGGCCTCATCTTTTCCGGCTGCGTCGACAGCCTGCTGGCCGTGGCCCGACCGCCGAGGGATTTCATGCCGGGCAGCCCGGTGTACCGCACTCTGCAACACGCGGGGGAACACATCCTGCCGCTCACCCTCGATCCCGACAGCGCCGACTTCAAGGCCGCGAACTGCCGCACTTACCACGACATCGCCCGCTACTGCCACGAAAAGGCGGTGGGCTCCATGTTCACCTTCGGCTCGCACCAGAAGCACGCGCCGGAGCACGTCAAGCAACTGCGGGACGGCGTGCTCAAACAGTTCTGGGTGGTCAATCTGGACGACGGTTTTGACGGCCCGGTCAAAGGACCTGTGGTGGATGTTTCACGGATCGCGTCGCTGCCCATGCGCTATGTGTGGCAGGGCATGAACGCCTATCCCTGGCAGGGGCCGCCGCCCGTGGACGGCAAAGGGTTTTTGTCCGTGCTTTTCGAGGCCACGGCCAACCCCCATCTGGACCCGGCGGCCCAGACCGCATATTTTTCGGAAAAGAACTATTTTCTCGTCGCCCGGGACTACTGCAGCCTGCATTCCCGCTTCGGCTTCCATTTCGTGTCCGTGGAGTCCCGCCTGGGCGAACGGACCTCGGAAAACTATGTGGTCTTCCAGTTGCGAGGGGGCGCGGCCAACATTGAGCGCCGCATCCTGCGCGTGCGTTTTGTGGCGGACATTCTCTGGGAATGCGGCTTCGCCCCGGTGGTGCGCAACGACGCCGTAGCGGCGCGCGTGGAAGGCATGGACATGCGGGACGGCGCGCATTTTCTGGAGGTGGCCGGGTACATGACCATTCACACCCGGCAACTGGACATGATCATGGCTGATCCGGCGCAGGTGGAGGCGCACCGCGCCGCCATGCTGGAGCACTGCCGCACGCTGATCACCACACCTCCGCCACCCGTCGAGGTGGGCGCGCCTTCCTTCCCGGTCGTCGGTTCCGCCGCCACCGATCCCACATCCGGAGTTTCCTGATGCTGTACCACGGCTACAAACATCTCCGCCGCCGCCTGCTGCTGACCTTTTTGCTGCTGGCCCTGACCCCTCTGGTGGCGCTCGGCCTGTTCTGCATCGATCGCATCGACGCCATGTACGCCGAAAAAATCACCGCCGGCCTGGAAACCGTCACCAGCAGCAAACGCCGCGCCGTGGACACCTTTCTGGTGGAGCGCGTGGCCCAGATCAAAACTCTGGCCTATACCCACAGCTACGCCGACCTCACCAATCCGGATCGCCTGAGCCGCATTTTCAGCGTCAGGCAGACCAACGGTCGCTCTTTTCTCGATCTGGGCGTCATCGGCCTGGACGGCAGACACGTCTCCTACGTGGGCCCCTACAATCTTTCCGACGCCAACTACACGGAAACCCCCTGGTTTCGGGAAGTGCTGCAGAAAGGGGTCTACGTCAGCGACGTTT
>CASQEL010000110.1 GCA_949427775.1 uncultured Desulfovibrionaceae bacterium | reverse complement strand
CTCCGGTTCATATCGTTTCCGCATGGTCATCAGAGCAAAGATTGGTGCTCGGACAAATTAAAACAAAAATGAAATCAAACGAAGTAACAGCAATTCCGGAACTTCTGTCAATGCCGGCTCTCAAGGGAGCCACTGTAAGCATCGATGCAATGGGGTGTCAAAAAACTATTGCTGAGAAAATAATTAAAAAGAAAGCTGATTAGTTACTTGCTGTAAAAAAGAACCAGTCCAATTTATATAAAGATATTGATATTCTGTTTTCATCTGTTGATTCCGGAACATTTCCTGTGGAAAGTCAGGAATACCAAACAATAGATAAGGCTCATGGACGTTTGGAAACTCGAACCTGTTCCCTCTTGTAAGGATATTCAGTTGCTGCCTGCCGGCGAGCATTGGCCGATATGAGGCCCTTCTCGCAGCTCCTGCCTCCTGACATTCATGCGATTGCCCTGGCCGTGCGTGGCGGCGGCTTGACTTTTGGGCGGTTGGCCTCTATGGAAAAGAAGCCGGACAGTGTTGACGCACCGCCCGGCCGGGGCAGTCCCCCGATAATTTCATCGCTTCGGACGAAACGATCAAGGTTGTGCCCCTGTAGATGTTGCAGCACCTACAGGGGCAAGCTTATTTAATCGCCAAAATGCCGATTAAAGAGAGCCGCAAGAACGGCGGCCAGAAAAGCGGCCAACACGTCCCGCAGGAACTGCACCACAGGCAATCACCTCCTTTCGGAGGGCTGCCCCACAGCTCCCTTATCAAAATCATCCTTTCCCGGCAATGCGGGCACGAGCGCCGCGCCCTGCGCACGGGCAAGGCCGCTCCGGAAGCCGCCGGAAGCGTGGAGGCCGTGAGGACGGATCGACGCCGTGGCGCGGCTTGTGAGCGACAGGGACTACTGCCGGGAGTCTATGCATCGGAACGCCGGGGGCGGCAACTGCCTCCGGAGGTGTGCCGGAGCGCATGAACGAGGTCCGAGACAGCTTCCACACGGACCAGCCGTCCCGAATTTTCCGGCTCGCCCCCGTATCATCGGGGGGGGGGCGGAAATTGTCCTGGGCAGGACATGCTTTTGTCCTTCCCTTGTCCTGCCTGTCCCCTTTTGTGTCCTGTCCGTACAGCTTTGCTGCGGTCTGCCCAATTACTTCTGGGCAGTCCGTTTTTCCTCGGCCTTGTCCGGATATGCCTTTTCCAAAAGGCAAAATGTGATAGCCCATGATTCAGGCAAGATGTCCCGATACATACTCGTGTAGAGAATAGCTTTTGTTTCTGGAGAGTTGGCAAATTTATCCATGTTGATATCGAGTTCACCAAGCGCCCCCAGCAGGGCAAAATAAGCTGGGGCTATTAATTCTTCCTTGGCGCACTCCGTTCCCAAGCATGAGAGAAGTTGTACAGGCCGTAATTTGGAGAGCCACCTGAAAATAAATGCCGCACGTTTATGGTTGTCGGGGATGGTGATACAATGAAATGGACTCCATCGCTCCAAATCTATCATGCATGAGATGCATGCATGATAGAGCGTAGGCATGCAGAGGACAATCCGCCGCCGATTTTGAAATGGAGGATTGTACTCCATCATATTAAACATTCTGACAAGGCGTGCGGTCATTTTTTTTGCCTCCGCACGCCTTCTCAGAATCTGAGTACGTTTTTGTGTTGCCACGTCTTGCGACAACATTATTTGAAACTCCAAAAGTCACTCGGCATTTGTGAAAATGCCTTTACAGCCTGCCTCTGACGTTCAAGGATTACCTCATCAGGGTATGTTTCCCCCTGATTGGGGATACCGGATTCCATGAACTCCATAAGCTGCTCATTTTCACAGATGGAATCCAGTTCCCGCTGCTGATCCTGGGTCAATTCAGGGATGGTAGCCGGCATAAGTCCCCTTCTACATGTTAGGGGTTCATTCACGTTCGGTATCTCGGTGTATCTTTACGTTTACTAAATAATTGAAATACGTTGAACACTATTGACATTTATTCATGCCTCAATTATGTGCTCGGAGCAAATTTCCGTACTCAAAAAAATATTTTTGTCAACCCTCAAATTATCCTTGACATCTCGTAAGTTCATGGCGGCAACTACGCTCCGTTCTTTTCTTGACATTTCCCACAGGCCTCGCTTTTTCCCAGAGTCCGAAAACTCCTTCAGAGAAGGTCGCCGACGCCTCACGTATGGCCTTTTGTGCCTGTCAAGATGCTTTTCCTGGCGTTCCCGGTAGATACTGCGGCCATATCACGGAGGGGAGTGGAGTAACGGCAACGTTCCCGACCGTTCTCTGACGGTTTTCGGCTCCCATCCTTGTCTGTTTGGGACAGGCAAACGAAAACATCGGAGAGGTCGGATTCTGTCCGTTACGAAAACGCTCCAGGGGGGTGTATAAAAAATTTGTATTGAATTTCAAAGTGTTGATATGAAATTTTCCTGAAAAACACGCCTGCGCCGGCCATCCGGGATCTTGTCGGAACCCGCAACAGGCTCTATCGTGCTCCGCGACAGTCTTCAGCCGAAGACGGCGGCGCGTTGTCGAAAAGCGCGGCGCAACCGGCATGTTTTGGGCTTCCACACGCCGCGCGGCTTGACAATCACCGCGCCCGCCCCGTAACAACCTGCCTGTATTCGTCCGAAAGCTCCCGCATCCGGCGGACAGGCGTTCGGGAGCGCGCTGTTCGCGCATGCTCCGGGAGGATAACAATCATGCAAAAGGAACTGGATGCGGCTCTGGCCGTCATCCGCCCCGTGCTCCAGCGCGACGGCGGCAATATCGAACTGGTGGAGTTCTCCGGGGACGGCGTGGTCCGCGTCCGGCTTCAGGGACATTGCAAGGGCTGCCCCCATTCGCAGGAGACGCTGCGCTCCATCGTGGAGCGAACCATCCTTAAAATGGTTCCCGAGGCCCGGCGGGTGGAGGCTGTGGAATAGCGCGGTGTTGCCCGGCGTCCCCGGACGGCGGAAAACCCCGGTCGCCGAGGGCGTTGTCCTTCACGGACGCGGAGATTCCACGCGCCCCCCCGCGACGCCCCGGAGGCCGTCTCCGCTGCCCCCTCGCGAGAGCGGAGATTCCCCCCTGCCGACAAACTTTCAAGAGAGGCCGTTGCCCTTCGCGAAAGCGGAGATTTCGCGGTGCAACCGCATTCCGTCCGTTACCTGCCCCGTTGTCCTTCACGGACGCGGGCATTCCGGCAAGGGGAAGCGGACGCCGTTCCCACGCCGCGAGCGCCGCGACGGCCGGGCGTGACGCCGGGACGCGACCGCCCCCTCTTGCGACCGGGCGTGACGCCGCGACACGGCGAAACGCCGTTGCCAAAAGGCTCCAAGGAGAAAATATGTCCAAAGTTGTCACCCGGTTCGCGCCCAGCCCCACAGGGCATCTGCACATCGGCGGCGCGCGCACGGCCATTTTCTGCTGGCTGCTGGCCCGCCATTTCGGCGGAGAATTCCGCCTGCGCATCGAGGATACCGATCTGCTCCGCTCCAAACAGGAGTACACCGACTCCATTCTGGCTTCCATGCGCTGGCTGGGGCTGGACTGGGACGGCGAACCGACCTACCAGACACAGCGCACGGACGTGTACAACAAGTATGTGGACCGGCTGCTGGAAACAGGACACGCCTACTGGTGCTCCTGCACGCCGGAAGAAGTGGAGGCCATGCGCGAGCAGGCCCGCGCCCGAGGACGCAAACCCCGCTACGACGGCCGCTGCCGCACCCGCGACGTGGGGCCCGGCGAGGGCCACTGCGTGCGCCTCAAGGCGCCCGTGACCGGCAAGGTGGTTTTCGACGATCTGGTCAAGGGCCCCATCGCCGTGGACGTGTCCGAGCTGGACGACATGGTTCTCCGGCGTTCCGACGGCATGCCCACCTACAATATGGCCGTGGTGGTGGATGACTACGAAATGGGCGTCACCCATGTGTTGCGCGGCGACGACCATGTCTCCAACACCCCCAAGCAAATCCTCATTTATGAGGCGCTGGGCCTGCCCTTGCCGCGTTTCGGCCATGTGCCCATGATCCTGGGGCCGGATCGTCAGAAGCTGTCCAAGCGGCACGGGGCGCGGGCCGTCATCGAATACGAACAGGACGGACTGCTGCCCCAGGCCCTGGTCAACTATCTGGTGCGCCTGGGCTGGTCCCACGGCGATCAGGAAATTTTCGCGCCGGACGAACTGGTGGCGCTGTTCGACGGCGCCGGTCTGAACGCCGCGCCCGCCGCGTTCGACCCGGACAAGCTGCAATGGCTCAACGCCCATTACATGCGCTCCATGCCGCCGACGGAACTGGCCGCTCTGGCGCTGCCGTTCGTGCGACGCGAAGGATTTGCCGATGTCGCGCCGGAACGGGTGGAACGTCTTGCGTCCCTGTTCCGGGAACGCGCCAACAATCTGGTGGAGCTGGCCCAGGCCATGCGAACGCTGCTGACGCCCGCCGAGACGCTGGAATATGATGCCGCCGCCGTGGCCCGGGCGTTGCCCGCCGACGGCGAAGGGCGGAAGCATGTGGCCGCGCTGGCGGAGTTGTTCGCCGCCGCCAAAACATTTGACGCGCCGGCCCTCGAAAAAATCCTCCATGACTACGTGGAGCGCAACAACCTGAAATTCAAGCAGGTGGGACCGCCCCTGCGTGTGGCCCTGCTGGGATATATGGGCGGCCCGCATCTGCCGGAGGTTATGGACGTTCTGGGACGCGAGGCCACGCTGGAACGGCTGCGCCGGGCGGTGGCCCTGTAGTATGCCGAAACATGTAAGGTCTCGGCGCGATTGCCGCCGTGAATGAGCCCAAAACAGCGCCTTTCGGCGAAGGAGCCTGACGCAAGATGCACGGCATTTTGTGATATGCGGCAGTAGAGCGTTTTCAAGAAAAAATGCGGATCGCCGACCCCCCCGGAACCGCGCCGGACGAGGGAGCGGCCCTGCCCGCCATCGTGCCGGATTCCCGCGGCGCAACCACCGGAATCCGACCGCATAGAGCAACGTAAGGAAGCGTATGAGCAACGAACCGGACAAGATTATTTATTCCATGATTCGCGTGTCCAAGCGGCACGGGCAGAAAGAAGTCCTCAAGGATATTTCCCTGTCCTATTTTTACGGAGCCAAGATCGGCGTGCTGGGTCTTAACGGAGCGGGCAAATCGTCCCTGCTGCGCATTCTGGCCGGAGCGGATCAGGCGTTTGACGGCAAGACCGTGCTCGCGCCGGGCTATACCATCGGCTACCTGGAGCAGGAGCCCCTGGCCAACGAAACCCGCACCGTGCGCGAAGTGGTCGAGGAAGGAGTCAGGGAGCTGGCGGATCTGGTCAGAGAATTTGAAGCCATCAACGCCAAATTCGCCGAACCCATGGAACCGGAGGAGATGGACGCCCTGATCGAAAAACAGGGCAGGGTGCAGGAGCTCATGGACGCCAAGGGAGCCTGGGATCTGGACGCCCGTCTGGAAATGGCCATGGACGCCCTGCGTTGCCCGCCCGGCGACACGCCGGTGCCCGTGATCTCCGGCGGCGAACGCCGCCGCGTGGCCCTGTGCCGCCTGCTGCTTCAGGCTCCGGACATTCTGCTGCTGGACGAACCCACCAACCATCTGGACGCCGAATCCGTGGCCTGGCTGGAGCGGTATCTCTCCACCTTCCCCGGCACCGTCATTGCGGTGACGCACGACCGCTACTTCCTCGACAACGTGGCGGGCTGGATTCTGGAACTGGATCGCGGCCGGGGCATTCCGTGGAAAGGCAACTATTCCTCCTGGCTGGAACAGAAGCAAAAGCGCCTCGCCAACGAGGAAAAGGCCGAAGCCGAGCGCCGCAAGACCCTGGACCGGGAGCTGGAATGGATCCGCATGTCGCCCAAGGGCCGTCACGCCAAGGGCAAGGCGCGCATCAACGCCTACGAGGCCATGCTGTCGCACGAAAGCGAGAAGCGCGCCCCGGATCTGGAAATCTACATTCCGCCGGGACCGCGTCTGGGCAAGACCGTCATCGAACTGAACGGCGTGCGCAAAAGCATGGGTGACCGCCTGTTGATCGACGACTGCAACGCCATCATTCCGGCCGGAGCCATCGTGGGCATCATCGGCCCCAACGGCGCGGGCAAAACCACGCTGTTCAAGATGCTGACGGGACAGGAACACCCCGATGCCGGAACCGTGACCGTGGGCGAAACCGTCCTGTTCGCCCATGTGGATCAGGGCCGGGAATCCCTGACGCCGGGCAAGAGCGTGTACGACATCATCAGCGAGGGGCACGAGATCATCAGACTCGGCAACCGCGAGATCAACGCCCGTGCCTATTGCTCCCGCTTCAACTTTCAGGGGCAGGATCAGCAGAAGAAAGTGGACGTGCTTTCCGGCGGGGAACGCAACCGGCTTCATCTGGCCCGCATGCTGAAATCCGGCGCCAACGTCCTGCTGCTGGACGAACCCACCAACGACATCGACGTGAACACCATGCGCGCCCTGGAAGACGCGCTGGACAACTTCGCGGGCTGCGTGCTGGTCATCAGCCACGATCGCTGGTTCCTGGACCGCATCGCCACCCATATCATGGCCTTTGAAGGCGATTCCGGCGTAGTGTTTTTTGACGGCAACTATTCCGAATACGAGGCCGACCGCAAAAAACGCCTGGGCAAGGACGCGGACACGCCGCACCGGATCAAGTTCCGCAAACTGACCCGTTAGAGCGTGTTCAAAAAAAACATGTTGTGGGGGAGGAAGGAAACTTCTTGGAAGAAGTTTCCTTCCTCCCCCA
>CASQEL010000109.1 GCA_949427775.1 uncultured Desulfovibrionaceae bacterium | reverse complement strand
CGGGCCCAGAAGGCGGTCAGGGTCACGTTGTCGTTGAACTTGTTGGACAGCACGATGCCCGCCACGTCATCATCGAAGATCTGGGAAGCCTGGGTGGTGAAAGCGGGCAAGGACAAGCCCTGCAAGCCCATGCGCACCTTCAGGTCGGTGTTGGGCACGATCCAGTCGATGTAGGCGCGCTTCAGTTCGACAACCTTGCCGTCAGCACCCAGCGCGCCGCCGCCGTCTTTACCTTCGGCGCTGCCCCAGAGGGTATCGCCGATTTCAAAGAACACGGTGCCGGACAGGGATTCGGAGGCCACGGCGTCCAACTGCAGGCGAACGCGCTGCGTGGCTTCAAACTGATCTTCGTTTTTCTTGCCGTAACCGCTGGTTCTATTGGCTTTCACACCGTCCTTGGACCGGCCGCGTTCGACAAAGTTGCCGCCCTGTCCGTAGTCAAAGCTCATAATCCACTGACCCTTGGCCTTGAAAACCAGCCAGTGCCGTTTGGACGGGAGCAATGCCAACAGAAAAATGAACATATGGCATGCATAATTCCGGTAATGTGGCAAAAAAATGCATGCAAATATACTCTGTACATGTTTTTTTCATGCGGCATAAGAAAAAGGAACGGAATGCGCCTTTTTTGAGCGCATATTCACGTCATATATGCAGCAAGGCGTAAATGGCCTCCATATCGAGGCCGCGCCTGACTTCCCGCGCCAGACGATCCAGCGAAGGGAGGATGCTGTACGACGCCGCATGCTCCAAAGGCGGCAGACCGCGCCGCGCGCGCAGATCATTCAGAAAGGCCCGGCGAAAGCCGTCGGCCTCAAAAATTCCGTGCAGATATGTGCCCCAGATGCGCCCCCAGACATCTTCGGCGGCAGATGCGCCCGCTCCCCCGGCAACGCGCCATCCCACGGCCCGTCCCCGCGCATCCAGAAGGCAGGGCAGCGCGCGCTCGTCTCCGCCGCCGCAAACGACGGCATGTGTCCGGCCATGATGAATCTCGTATCCCGCCACTTCGCACCCGCTCGGTTCGTGCACGGCGACCGTCCGGCGCAGAATTTTTTCACCCGCCAATTCCGTGCGCAGCGGCATCAGTCCCAGACCGGGGAGCGGCTCCCGCACTCCGGCGGAAGATTCCAGCCCCAGGGGATCATGTACCGTATCTCCCAGCATCTGGAGTCCCCCGCAGATGCCCACCAGCACCGGCCCATCGGGCATCCGCGCCAGACGGCGCAGGGCGGCCGCCAACCCCCGTTGCTCCAGGCGCCACAGATCGCCCGCCGTGTTCTTGCTGCCGGGCAGCAGAACAGCGTCCGGCGCACCCAGGTCGCGTGCCTGCCGCACCACTCTCAGGCGCACATCCGGCTCGCTCCGCAACGGGTCCGCGTCCGTGAAATTGCTGATGTGGGGCAAATCCACCAGGGCGATATCCAGAGACGTCGCCCTGTGCCGCGCCGCGTCGTCCGCTTCGGGAGAGCGGCACAGCTTGAAACTGACGGAATCCTCTTCGGGTAAATCAAGATTCTCCAGCCACGGAATGATCCCCATAAAGGGTTTGCCCGTGCGCCCGGTCACATATTCCAGCGCGGGCGTCAGCAGACCGGCATCTCCCCGAAACTTGTTCAGCACAAATCCGGCGATCCGATCCCGCTCCTCCCGTTCCAGCAGCTCCATGGTGCCCACCAGGGCCGCGAACACGCCGCCCCGGTCTATGTCGCCGGTCAGCAATACGGGGGCTTCGGCATGGCGGGCCATGGCCATGTTGACGATATCGTGAGATTTGAGATTGATTTCCGCCGGGCTCCCCGCGCCTTCGATCACCATGACTCCCGCTTCCGCGGCAAGGGAATCATACGCCGCCGTGACGGCCCGCCATGCCGTGGGCTTATAGGCAAGATATTCGGCAACCCGCATATGCCCCACCGGCCTGCCCATGACGACGACCTGCGAGCCCGTGTCCGACGAGGGTTTCAGCAGCACCGGGTTCATCCGGGCATCCGGAGCGCGGCCGCAGGCCGCGGCCTGCAGGGCCTGAGCGCGTCCCAATTCCCTGCCGTCTTCGGTGACGAAAGAATTCAGGGCCATGTTCTGAGCCTTGAAGGGCGCGGGCGCAAGCCCGTCTTCCGCAAAAATGCGGCACAAGGCCGCCGCGAGCAGGCTCTTCCCGGCGTTGGAACACGTGCCTTGCAACATGATGGCGGGTGTTTTTGCGTTCATGCGGTTTTGTAGCGTTTCCACAGGGCGCGTACAAGCGTTCCTGCGCGAGTCCGCAGGGCTGACGTATCTAAAAAGGTTGCCGTGTCGGGCATGGGGTGGAAGCTGCATACAGGGTCAGTTGCGTACGCTATCGTTTTCACCTATAAATATGTTTCATCAATAGGTGAAAAATCAAAGGCAATGGGATATGGCCTCTGGATGAAAAAGACCAAATCCCGTGTCTTTGGCCCGGTTCTCAAGCTCTTTCGTACCGAAAGGAAGCTCGCCCAGGAAGAGCTGATTGAAAAGGTGGGCGCGGTCACGTCCTCCACCTGATTATGATGGAGAGGGTGTTCAGTCCCTTTGAGTAAGGGTATATGCCATAGCCGACTTGGGAGGGAAGATTTATGGCCCACATGCTCCATGCTCGCGCCGGAACGACTCCGGAAGTGCGTCGAGAGATTCAAAATAGTAAAGAAAGCCTGACGGTTATTGCCAAATGCCATGGCGTGAGCATCAAATAAATCAATTTGTTATATATTTTTCGCGATTGACTTGGCGGTTATTATGAGACATTCACCTTTGTAATGATTTTTTAATAGTTCTCCAGCTCAACATACTGAAATAATTGGTGTCGAATAATGCATATCATGCAAAAAGTGAACGTCTCGTTATTACTGGATACTTGTTTTCTCTTGCCCCCCAGTGTAGTGTATAGTTCGGGGATCGAGATTTTAGTCGCTCGGATGAGGTAGGCCCCGATACACCAGTGGAAATGGTGGTAGAAAGCACTAAAAGGACAGATAATGGAGCTTACTCTAAAAAATATTGGCAAGATCGGTGATACCACTATGGAAATTAATGGGATCACTGTAATTGCTGGTCAAAATAATACTGGAAAAAGCACTGTCGGGCGTGCGCTTTTTGCCATGTTTAATGGATTTTCTAACCTAAGCCAAAAGATCGCTAATGAACGTATTGAGTCAATAGCTAATATATTTAGCGTAGCAACAACGATGCCTGTTTTTGCAAGAAATTATACACTTATTATTGACAAAATTAAGGAAAAATTTAACTCACATAAAGATGATTTCTTAACGTATGATATTACGGATCAGCGTCATAATGTTATCGAATTACTAGAAACAATCGACGAAAATTTTACATGTTCAGAAGAAGAACTGGACAATATTATCAGTGGAATCAAGGAGAGATTGAATATAACTGATGACACTCTAAGAAACAGAATATTGAAAAATATTTTGGATATTGAGTTCAATAACCAGATTCGCAATATTTTCTCAGATAATGTTGCAGAAATTGTATTAAAAATAAAAAAAGATTCTTTACGGGTAACTATAACACAAGATGATGACATCAAAATTGTCAATAATGGAAATTTATCTCTGGGCACAGAAGCAGTATATATTGACGATCCTTTTGTACTTGATGGAAATATCAGTTTTTTTTGAATTCCTTTAGTAAATATCTAAACCATCAAAATCATTTACGTGCAAAATTATATGATACAAAAGAGGATTCCAATTTGTTGGATGAAATTATAATGGACGATAAACTTCATCTGATTTATGATAAACTATCATCTGTTTGTAGTGGCATAATAACAAGAGATAAAAGGTTCGGGCTGGTTTATAACAAAAAAGGAACAGATAAGAAACTTAATGTTCGAAATCTTTCTACAGGCATTAAAACTTTTGTAATATTAAAAACTTTGCTTACCAATGACGTAATCAAAAAAAATGGTGCCCTTGTCCTAGATGAGCCGGAAATCCATCTTCACCCTGAATGGCAACTTGTCTTTGCCGAAATAATTGTTTTACTCCATAAATACTTTGGGCTTCATATACTCTTGACAACACATAGCCCCTATTTTTTAAATGCCTTGGAGGTCTATTCCGTTAAACATGGTGTGGATAATAAATGTAGATATTACTTGGCAACCAGTGATGGAGATGTTGCAAAGCTTGATGAAGTCAGCGATAACTTAGAATCTATTTATGCTGAGTTATCAAGGCCATTACAAGACTTGGAGGATGAAAGAGTTAAGTTATGATTGATCTTTACTCAATTAATATTTTTGTAAATCAGTTGACAACTCTCCAAGAAACCTCAAAAGACACGAGTGACAAAAATTGTCATAAATATATGACTGATTCAAATTTAAGAGTGATTAATTTTGACAAAGTCAAAACCAACTATGCGAATTCTTTCAGGTGCTCTGAGGATAGTGCAAAATCTGTTGATGCTGTATATCAAGATGTAAACAGAATAATATTTATTGAATTTAAAAATGGTAAGGTCGAACCTTCAGTGGTAAAAAGCAAAATACGTGATAGCCTGTTAATTTTTCTTGATATTATAGGCGAGACTCTAAAATTCTCACGGAAACACATTGAGTTTATTCTAGTTTATAACCATGATAAAAATCTTTCAAAAGCAAGGATGAGCAAGACCAATACTCAACCTAAAGAGTCCCTGGTAAAGTTTACAAAATATTTTTCATCAAAAGCTGATAAAGAATTTAAGAGTTTTGCTCTTGAAAAATATGAAGGAATATTTTTTCGGGAGATACACACCTATACCGAAGTAGAATTCAAGAATTTCCTGGATGGTGTCATACACCCCCGGCAAAGCCGGGGGCTTGATCTATGAGCCGCTCAAAGCGGCAAGATATTTTATCCGCCTGAAGGCGGCTCCTATCATTATTTCGTGGCCGGCCCTGCACATCCCGGGCGATCTGGATTGCGCTTTTGCCTTTGATATATCCAACCACCTCGCTTACCGAGCGTTTGGGTGGAATTTCAATGCACATATGCACGTGATCGATGCAAAGATGTCCCTCGATGCTCCTGTATTCTCTCTGGCGCGCCAATTCATGCAAAATTTCTCCCGAATAACTTCTTAGATGCATCAGCCCTGCACGAGTCCGCCTTGCATCCCGCGCATCCTTGGAATATAGGGAAAATATATCAAGGAATTTCATCCGACAGAGGTTTTTTTGATGAAGCGTCTTTTATATATTGTTCCATGCGTCCTGTTGGCGCTCGTGCTTGGCGGCGTCTTTGCGGTTTCGCGGATAGACACTGATATACTGCGCGCCCGCGTATCGGACATGGTACAGGAGGCCACCGGAAAACCCTTGCGGCTGACGGCGGCGCCCAAGGTATCCTTTTTCCCCCTGGGCGTGACGTTCGGGGAAGCGCGCTGGGGCATGTCCGGCGATCATCCCGCTCCGGAAGGGGTTTCCGTGGCGGTAAAAGGCGGCTCCGTGCACCTGGAATTTCTTCCGTTGCTTTCCGGCCGCGTAGTCATCGACGAGGTGCGGGTGGACAGCCCTGTCGTCACCCTGCGCCCCGTGCGCCGGGGTTCCCCGCCTCTGCCCCCTCCCCGAAACACTCCCGCCGATCCCGGCGCGACGCCCGAAAAAACGCCCTCGGTTCCGCCTCACATAGAACTGGCGCGCCTCTCCATCGTCAACGGCACGCTGATGCTGGAGACGGAAAAGGGCACGACCGTCAGGGCCGACGGTTTCAACGTGTCGATCACCAATCTCCGGCCCGGCGCGGAAGCCGCCGTCAAGCTGGATGCGGCCCTCGAAAGCCGCGCTCCCGATCTGGCGGGCAATGTGGCCCTGGCCACAAAGGCGCGCCTGAAAGGCACGCTGCTGGAATTGCGTCAGGCGTCTCTGAGCGCCACGCCCTTGCGGGGCCCGCTGCCACAGGCTCTCGGTCCGGTGCGGGCGCTGCTGGACGCAACCTGGGACATCGCCACCGGCCACATGGAAGTGCCCTCGCTGAAACTGACAACCAACGGGCTCGACGCGACCTTTTCCGGTTCGGCGCGCCCGGCCGCGGCTTCCCTCCAGGGCAGGCTGGATATTGATGCGGCCCCCCGCGTCCTGGCAAAACTGTTCGGCGCGGCATTTCCCGCCTCCGGGGGAAAGGATGTCCTGACGCTGCATGCCCGGCTGCTGCTGGAAGACGAGCGGCTGCTGCTTTCCGCGTTGCAGGGCGCCCTGGACGATACGAGCATCAAGGGAGATCTGACTCTGGGACTGGGGGGCGCGCCCTCCGTCCGGGGTGTGGTGGAAATCGGAGACATTCCGCTGGATGCCTGGCTGGAAACCGACGCGACGAACGTCGCTTCCGGCAGTGAAAGCCGCGGCGCGGCTTCCGAAGCCGTCGTCCACCCCGCTCCCGGCCGTCGCGACGGCGAGGTTTCTCCCGCCGACGCCCCCCGGCATTTCAGCTCGTCGGGCATGCCGCGCTCAACACCGGCGTACCCTGCTCTGAACGTCGATGTGCGGGTGGCGTCGGTCACTTTTTCGGCCATGCGTCTTGTCGGCGTCCGGGCCCGTCTCCTCGGAGAAGGCGGACGTTACGCGGCCGATCCCCTGACGCTGCGTCTGAATACCGGCGGTTCCATAGCCGCCGCGCTCGGCGCGGATCTGAACGCCCGCCGTTACACCCTGTCGGGCAAGGCCGCCGATGTGGCCGCAGGGCCGTTGCTGCAGGCGGTTCGGGGTTCTCGCCCTCTGGACGCCGTCGCATTTCTGGAAACGCGGTTGTCCTGCGCGGGCGGCGACG
>CASQEL010000108.1 GCA_949427775.1 uncultured Desulfovibrionaceae bacterium | reverse complement strand
CGTTGTTCTGTTCAATGCAGGCAGCCACAACACGCGACACGCCGATGCCATAACACCCCATAATCATGGTTTGTTCCCTGCCGTTTTCATCAAGGAACGTCGCGTTCATGTCGCGGCTGTATTTGAGCCCCAGTTTGAAGACGTGCCCGACTTCGATCCCCTTGGGCAGGTCCATCCTGCCGCCGCAACGCGGGCAGCGGTCCTGCGCCGTGACCATACGCAGATCGGCGTATTCCGTTACCGCCGCATCCCGCCGCAAGTCCACATGGCGCAGGTGCGTGTCGCCCTTGTTGGCTCCGGTAATCCAGTCGTTGCCGGACTGCAGTTCATTGTCCGCATAGACGCGCGTGACGCCCGACAACTTCACAGGTCCGGCAAACCCCACCGGCGCTCCTGTCCAGTCCGCGACCTGCTCCGGAGAAGCGAACTCCACGCTCCCCGCGTTCAGAAGGTTTTTCAACTTGATATCGTTGACCTCCCGATCTCCCCGCACCAGAACGGCCACAGGCTGCCCGTCCGCGACAAACAACAACGTCTTGATCAGCGCCGCGGGCGGCACGTCCAACAGGGCGCAGACTTCCTCCACCGTGTGCGCGCCCGGGGTGGGAACTTCTTCCGCGGGGGGACAGGGCGTCGCGCAGGGCGTTCCCGACCAAACAACCTCGGCCCGCTCCACGTTGGCCGCATACCGACATGCCGTGCAGGCCGCGATGGTGTCCTCGCCGGTGTCCGCCAGGACCATGAATTCATGGGAGAAATTTCCCCCGATGGAACCCGAGTCCGCTTCCACGGCCCGGAATTTCAACCCCATGCGCGTGAAGATGCGCATATAGGCGTCGAACATGGCGCGGTAACTGACCTCGGCTCCCGCTTCGTCGGCGTCGAAAGAATAGGCGTCCTTCATCATGAATTCACGCCCGCGCATCAAACCGAAACGAGGACGGATTTCGTCACGGAATTTGGTCTGAATCTGATACAGGTTCAGAGGAAGTTGCCGGTAAGATTTTACCTCGCCCCGCACCAGGTCGGTCATGACTTCCTCATGCGTGGGGCCGAGGCAATAGTCCCGATCGTGGCGATCCTTGAATCGCAGCAACTCCTTGCCGTAGAAATCCCAGCGCCCTGTCTCCTGCCAGAGATCGGCGGGTTGCACCATGGGCAGCAGCACTTCCTGCGCGCCCGCGTCATTCATTTCGTCCCGGACGATCTGCGCCGCTTTTTTCAACGTCCGCAACCCCAGCGGCAGATAGACGTAAATGCCCGAGGTAAGCTTGCGCACCATGCCGGCACGAACGAGCAATTTGTGGCTGACGACTTCCGCATCGGCGGGAGCCTGCTTCAGAGTGGGAATGAAAAATTTGCTCCAACGCATGTTACGCTTGTCCTTTTTCCATAAGGAGAGTGTTCAGTTCTTCCATAAATGCCGTGAGCAGCGCTCCCTGTCCCCGCACTGTGCGGATGACTTCGCCCTTGCGGAATATGATGCCCTTGTCACGCCCTCCGGCCAACCCCAGATCCGCTTCCCGCGCCTCGCCGGGACCGTTGACCACGCACCCCATGACCGCAACCTTGATGTCGGCCGTTTCCCCGGCCAACCGGCGTTCCACTTCCGCAGCCAGCGACAGCAAATCAATTTCCGTCCGCCCGCAGGTGGGGCAGGAAATGATTTCCGGTCCATGGCGGCGCAAGCCCAAGGCACGCAGAATCTCCCAGGCCACAACGACTTCTTCCACGGGATCGGCGGTCAACGACACGCGCAGGGTGTCTCCGATGCCCTCCCAAAGCAGAATTCCCAAGCCGACGGACGACTTGACCGAACCGCGCAGCAACCCGCCCGCCTCGGTGACGCCGATGTGCAAAGGGTAGTCGCAACGTTCAGCCAACAGGCGATAGGCTGCGATGGTCTCCAGCACGGAAGAAGATTTCAACGAAATTTTGGTATCGTAAAATTCCCGTTTCTCCAGCAGTCGCACATGTCCCAAAGCGCTTTCCACCATGGCCTCCGGTGTGGCACCTCCGTACTTTTGCAGCAATGTTTTTTCCAGAGAGCCGCCGTTGACCCCGATGCGCAGCACCGCCCCGTTGGCCTTGGCGGCATCCACAACGGCATCCACATTTTTTTGTGAACCGATATTGCCGGGATTGATGCGCAACCCCTGCACACCGGCATCCAAAGCGGACAACGCCAGCCGGTAGTCAAAGTGGATGTCGGCAATCAACGGCACGGCCACCTGCCGCCGCAGCGTCCATACGGCGCGGGCGGCTTCCTCATCGGGCACGGCCACGCGCACGGCTTCGCATCCCGCCCGGACAAGGCGCTCGATCTGGTCAAGCGTGGCGTCGACATCTCTGGTATCAGTGTTGGTCATGCTCTGCACGACAACAGGAGCGCCACCCCCAAGGGTCAGGCGCCCCAGCCTGAGAACACGGGTAGGTTTGCGAGACTGCATCATAACTATCCCGAGTAAAAAGTACGGCACAGAGGGATGAATCGAAATTCCTAGCCTATTTCCCGGCACAAGCCAAGTCCGGGTCCGCCTTTGCAGGCCGCCGGGATATTTTCTGCCCCGGAGGGGTCAAGCTTTTCTCTTCCTGGACGATAACAATAATAAGTTATATATCCTGCATACGTGTTGGAGACGTTTTTTTATGAACAGCTTTGCCAGATTTCTTCTTCTCGGACTTCTTTTTGTCGGTCTTATGGCGGCGGGTTGCAGCAGCTGGAAGGCCCCTGTCACAGCCATAAACCCGGAATACGTGGACGCCCAGGAGCTCAAACTGAAAATCCGGGAATTGGCGGATCAACTGTTGGCGACCATGCCCAATCAGAGTCTGACCGGATTGGTGGCCATGCCCACGTCCTTCGTCAATCAGGACAATGTACAGCAGAGCAGTCCGTTCGGACGTCTGGTGGGCGAGTCTCTGATATACGAATTCAATCAGCGTGGCTTTCCTGTGCGGGAGTATCGCCTGCCCGGATATATTGACATTATTCCCCAACAGGGCGATTTTGCCTTGTTGCGCAAGGGGTTGGTCAATACCGTGGGAGAAAAATGGGCGGCGCTGATTATCGGCACTTACTACCGCACGCCCGACGCCGTATTCGTCAACGCGCGGCTGGTGCGGGCGGCGGACGGCATGGTATTGCGCACCGGCCAGCTGGTGTTGGTAAACAATGAGCTTGTCGCCCAACTCACGACGGCCACGGCCGCACCCGCGGCCACGGCAACGGGTACCGGCACGGCGCAGCCTGTTGCCCCCAAACCGTTGATGAGCAGCGGAACCATGACGATCAAGCCTGCGCCATGGAGCGGCGCTTCCTCAAGTAAAAAGTATTCTCAGGGGAGCCGTGCGCGCAGCGCCAAATAAATGCAGCACTGGACGGAGAAGCGTATGCGATTTATGGTAGGGATGTTTGTAACGGCGGGATTGCTGGGATATATGTTGCCTTATGGCGTGCAGGCCATGAATTTGCACGATCAGTCCATCGGCGGAGGGGTTTCCTCCGACATCGGCACATATGCATCTGCCGGCAGTGCCGTTTCGTCCTTCAAAAACTCGGACAAGGCGCTGGGCGATTCTTCGATTGCCGATGCCTACTGGAAAAAAGCCCGTACCTACCGTGACGAAGGACGTTTTGAACTGGCCCGCCAGCAATATTTGCTGGCGTTGTCCAGTTGTTATACTGAGGAAGCCAAAATACGTGTGCAGCGAGAGCTGCAAAGCGTGGAGCTGTTAATCCGCACTATGCGTTGAGAGTTATTATGCAACGTCTATTCACCACCATTTTTCTGTTTTGCATCCTGTCCCTGCCGGCCGTCGCCTGGGCTGCGGGCAACGTGCCCAAGGCTGCCGACGATATCGCCAAGCAGATGGACAGGCAATTGATGCTCCGTTTCGGCGGCAAGTCCCCTTCATGGACAGGTTCCGGTTCCCAGGAAGATCGCGCCATTCGCAGCAGGCTCACTATCATGGCGACGGTTCCGGTCAATCTCAACAATCTGGATGTTTCCTGTCCCCTCGCCCGCCAGATGGCGGAAGAAGTCAGCCGCTGGATGGTAAATGCCGGATATCAGTTTGAAGAACTGCGCAAGGGCAAGGATATTTTCTTCAGCAGACCCACGGGAGAGACGCTCCTTACCCGCAACACCCGGTTGCTTGCCACCCGTCAGGTTTCCAGCGAAGCCATCCTGGTGGGAACGTATGTCATCACTCCGGATCAGGTGCGTTTCAGCATCCGGTTGCTCCATACTCCGACCAATGATGTGCTTGCCATGGGGACAAGCACTGTCCCTATTACCGATGATGTTCGTCCTCTTCTCACGGACAACCAGCGTAGCAACATCATCGCCCCCAGCATACGTACACGTCTGCAATAAGGCGGGTCCACAGCTTTCTTTGGCTTGAAAGATTGCCAAAGCGACATTTTCCGGCTACATGCATTTCTCCATAGTTACATTAACCGTGCGGGCCTGCCCCGCACTTTTTTTGGAGCTCTGCCCATGTCGTTGAGTATCGGTATCGTCGGCCTGCCCAATGTGGGTAAATCCACGCTCTTCAATGCTCTTACCAAAGCCCAGAACGCCCAGGCGGCTAACTATCCATTTTGTACCATAGAACCCAACAAGGCGACTGTGGCTGTTCCGGACGCACGGCTGGACATCTTGACGCGACTGGTATCACCGCAAAAAACCGTCAATGCCAGCGTTGACTTTATCGACATCGCCGGTCTGGTGCGCGGCGCCAGCAAAGGCGAGGGACTGGGCAATCAGTTCCTGGCCACCATACGGGAATGCGCGGCCATTCTTCATGTGGTACGTTGTTTTGAAGATGAAAACATTACGCATGTTGACGGCGCCGTAAATCCCATGCGTGATGTTGAAACCATAGAAACGGAACTCTTGCTGGCAGATATCCAATCCGCAGAAAAGCGCTTGGAACGTCTGCAAAAAATGGCCAAGGGCGATAAGGACGCCAAGATCGCCGCCACGTATGTCGGACAGCTCCTGGAGCACATGAACGCGGGCCATCCGGCGCTGACATTTACGCTTCCGGACAATGAGGCCTTTATGACCGCTTGGCGGGAAATGGGATTGATCACCGCAAAGCACGTCATCTACTGCGCCAATGTTGATGAAGACGCCGCCGTGACAGGCAACGCGTATGTGAACCAACTCCATTCGCTGGCTGAACAGCGTGGAGCGGGTTTCGCCATGATTTGTGCAAAAATAGAAGAAGAGCTCCAGGGACTGCCGGAAGAGGAACAAGCGGAAATGTTGCTGTCATTCGGCATCGAAGAAAGCGGACTGGTACGTATCATCCGAACAGGATACCATACGCTCGGCCTTGCCAGCTACTTCACTGCAGGCCCTAAAGAAGTCCGCGCCTGGACCATCCATCAAGGATGGAAAGCTCCTCAGGCTGCCGGAGTTATACATACAGATTTTGAGCGGGGGTTTATCCGGGCTGAAATCATCAGCTATGACGACTATGTCACTCACGGCTCGGAAGCCGCCTGTAGAACCGCCGGCGTACTCCGTACGGAAGGCAAAGATTACACCATGCATGATGGCGATATCGTACATTTCTTATTCAATGTTTGAGCACAAAAAACCAGAGGGTGTTTTCAGGGTATTGCCCATGCGACGGCACTCTCTGGTTGATTATGCCTATGACGATACGAAATTTGTATGATCAAAAAATAAACTTCAACATATATTTTCTATAAGTATATAATGGATATTTTTTGAAAATTTTATGTTTTTGCCCCTCATTTACAAAAAAACTCCGCTTTCCCTTACTAAAAAAATTTGCTATTATGATAAGAAGACAGATGATGTTCTAAAAGTTTTCGGCTATGCCGTACAGCCCCAATGAGAGCCCCCCATGCTGAAAAAAACATCCCCTCAAGCAGGAAACTTTTCCGGCAAAGAACAACGGCAGAGCTTTCGGGTAGCCCCCCCGGCAGGTTTGGTAAAGGAATTCGCCCTTTGGTTCATTCCTCCGGCTCTTGACCAGACGTTGAAACTGGAGGAACTGGAGAGGCCGGACATGTTCAGCATCAACGGTGCGGATTCTGTCCTTGTTGAAAATATTTCCGCTGCCGGCATACGTTTTTCCATCGCGAAAAGTGAAATGCCTCCTCTCCATCGTCTCAAGCTCGGTCACTGCTATATCTATCTGAAACTTCGTAGCCCGTTGCCGGGCAAGTGTGCGCTGAGCTGTGTTTTTTTGGGGGTGACGCTTTTGGGGGCGTCCGAAGTAAAAGGACGTATCCACTTGCGCGGTAAGGTTACTTCGCGTGGAATGGCAGCCAAATCCAGTAAAAGCTTTCAGCTCTTTAATGTGGAACGTGTAGGCGTAAAAGAACTTACGGTCTGGTGTGAAGAAATTTCTCGCATGGGACGCGGTATCTTGCCGCCGCCGACCCCCGGTCTGGATCTGGAATATCTGATGATCGAAATTTCCATGATGCAAATGGAAAAAAGTCTGGCGGAAGCAGAACAAACCAATGCAGTATGACAGTAACGTCATCTGGAAAGGCTCCTCGGCTATGTGATATGCCCCATCGAGGTAGACAAGATAAAAAAGCTCATCAGGCTGACCTTTCTCACCCCGATGGGGCACTGCATAAGTAAAGACAAGAAAATAACTATCCTATCCCTTTCAAGAAAAAAGCCGTAAGCGCTACCTTGAAGGCGGACGTAGCTATCAGCAGTTGACAGATGAACCGGGGTTGAAAGACAAGAAAACGCGCCGCAGTTGGGTTCCAAGGTTCAATGTGGCAAATCTCTGGAGAACG
>CASQEL010000107.1 GCA_949427775.1 uncultured Desulfovibrionaceae bacterium | reverse complement strand
ATTGGTGAATTTTATCCTCATCGGCATTGTATTGAATGTCTCCATGCGGCGGTTCATGTTCAAGAGTTGACAGCCGTACAAACCTATTGAGGGATTCGGGCGTGAGCAAAGACGAAATTAATGCGTTTCTGGGGGCCGGCACCGTCTACCAGGGCAAACTGGCGTTCCAGGGGGCCGTGCGTATAGACGGCACTTTTTCAGGGGAAGTGAACAGCGACGGCACGTTGATCGTGGGCAAGGATGCCGTCATCGACGGAACGCTCAATGTGGGGGAACTCCTGCTTTCCGGGCGCTTCACCGGTGACGTGCAGGCCCGGCAGCGCGTGGTCATTCACCGGGCGGGCCAGTTGGAGGGCGTCATCAACGCGCCGGTGCTGGTCATGGAGGACGGCGCCGTTCTGCAGGGACAGGTGAATATGCAGAATCTTTCGGCCGGAGCTGAATAAGCGCGGGCTGTCGGCAGGATTTGACGGGCTGCCCGAAGCTGTTCCGGCGAACATGCCTCACGGCGCTGTCGGTTTTTCGGATTTCGCCGCGCCATCCGCGGGGATGGTCCGCGCCGGGGCGGCGTTTCGGCGGGCGCTTCGATCCGTCCGTCGGGTTCCGCTTCGATGCGGCATGGTTGCATGGCGTTGCCGTCCGGCAGGCATGTTGCCGCGCGGCGGACGCCGTGCTCATGGTTTCGCGTGATTTGGATTCCGCGCCCGCCGCGTTGCTCTTCGGAGACGCGGCGGGCGCTTCCGTTTCCGCCGATGCCGGGCCGGATACGGGAAACAGATTTTTTATTCTCCGGGGAACCGGCGGTATTGTCTCATGTTACAGACAAAAAAAGAGCAAAGTTATCGCCATTTGCCAGGGATACCCTTTGACATGATGTGCTGCGTGATCTACAACCGTCTGGTGATTGCCACATTATTCACAACTCAGCCTGGAGGGTGGAATGCTCGATCTTAATATCACCATGCTGTTTCAGTTGGTGAACTTTTTTATTGCGCTGTATGTCCTGAATATCCTCCTGATTCGGCCGATCCGGTCCATATTGCTGGAACGCAAGGCCAAGATGGATGACCTTGCGGGCGAAGCGGGAGCGTTTGATCGCGAAGCGGCGGAACGTCTCGCCGCCTATCAGGCGGAGTTGGCCCGTGCCCGCCAGGATGCCAATGCCGCTCGCGAACAGGCGCGCGGCGCCGCTCTGGCCGAGCAGCAGGACATCCTCGCCGCCGCGGGCAAGGACGCCCAGGCCCATCTTGCTCAGGCCCAGGCCGCCATCCGGGCCGAGGCCGACGCCGCGCTGGCGTCCCTGCGCGCGCAGGTGAAAGGGTTGGCCGACAAGCTCGCCGCCCGCGTTCTCGCGTGATTCCGTCCCACACCGGGCAGCCCCGGGGTTGCCTGTTGCAGTTACACACCTGTCCACTGTGACGCAGTATCTCATTACCAGCTAAGGGGGTGGGCTTTGAGCAAATTCAGAAGCGTTTGGGTAGCGGCGGCACTGGTGCTGCTGACAGCCGGCACAGCCTTTGCTTCCGAGGGCGAAGGCCTGCGGTGGGGCGACTTCGGCTGGCGTGTGCTTAACCTTGTCATCTTTGTGGCGATCCTCTGGAAGTTCACGGGCAAACTCATCGTGAACTACTTTACGGGGCGTCGCGAGGGCATCCGGCAGGAGCTGGACGATCTGGACGCCCGGCGCGTCGAGGCGCGCAAGCACTTGGCCGAAATCGAGGCGAGCATCGCCAACCTCGACGCTGAACGCAAGGCCATTTTGGATGAAAGCCGTGTGCAGGCCGAAGCCGGCAAACAGGCCATCATCGCCGAGGCGCACAAGCAGGCCGAGGCCATTTTGGAACAGGCCCGCCGTACCGCTGAAAATGAAGGCCGGACCATGCTGGCGCAGGTGCGTGCCGCCATTGCCGACGAAATCGTCGACGCGGCGGAAAAGGTGCTGGAGTCCAAGCTTGACGCTGCCAAGCACGACAAGCTTATCAACAACTCCCTGACAAAGGTGGTGCTCAATTGACCGACAGCGTTGTAGCACGCAGGTATGCCAATGCTCTGTTTGCGTTGGGCAAGCAGGCAGGCGCCAAGGAGTTGGAGCAGTACGGGGCCAGTCTCGCGCAGCTCGATCGGTTGCTCGCCGGATCTCCTGACCTGGACAAAGTGTTTAAGAGTCCGGTGGTCAGCCTCGCTGAAAAGCGGAAAGTCGTGGCCAAGCTCCTCAAGAAGATCGCCGCGGACAAAGTCATGACCAATTTCTGCCTGCTGCTGGCGGATAAAGGTCGTTTGCCCTGTCTGCGCGATATCGCAACCTATTACGGGACTCTTCTCGACACGGAAAAAGGCGTTATCCGTGGGCGGCTTGTGACCGCTGTGTCCCTCGACGCCAAAAAGCAGGGGCAGCTCAAGTCCATGCTGGAAAAAAAGGCCGGCAAAAGCATTGAACTCGCATTTGATGTAGACAAATCCATCCTGGGCGGGGTTGTGCTCAAGGTGGGTGACCGGGTGCTGGACGCGAGCCTGCGCGCGCAGCTGGCAATCCTTCGGGATACAATCAAGAGGGGTGAATAGCACATGCAGATCAAAGCTGAAGAGATTAGCAAGATCATTGAGGATCAAATCAAACACTACGAACAGCGCGTAGAAATGAGCGAGACAGGCACCGTGCTCTACGTTGGTGACGGCATCGCTCGCGTCTACGGCGTGCAGAACGCCATGGCCATGGAGTTGCTCGAATTCCCCGGCGGGCTGATGGGCATGGTTCTGAACCTGGAAGAGGACAACGTCGGCGTGGCGTTGCTCGGCGACGACACCGGCGTTAAGGAAGGCGACCCCGTCAAGCGCACGGGCAAGATCTTCTCCGTGCCGGTAGGTCCCGCCGTTATGGGACGCGTCCTCAACCCCCTGGGGCAGCCCATTGACGGCATGGGAGCGGTGGAAGCCGAAGAAGTGCGTCCCGTGGAACTCAAGGCGCCCGGCATCATCGCCCGCAAATCCGTGCACGAGCCCATGCCTACCGGCATCAAGGCCATCGACGCCATGACGCCCATCGGGCGCGGCCAGCGCGAACTGATCATCGGCGACCGTCAGACAGGCAAGACGGCCGTATGCATCGACGCTATTCTGGCCCAGAAAGAAACGGACATCCATTGCTTCTATGTGGCTATCGGCCAGAAAAAGGCGACGGTGGCTCTGGTGGCCGATACGTTGCGCAAGCACGGAGCCATGGAATACACCACCATCATCTCGGCCACAGCCTCCGATCCCGCGCCGTTGCAGTACATCGCCGCGTACAGCGGATGCACCATGGCGGAGTACTATCGCAACAGCGGCAAACACGCGCTGATCATCTATGACGACCTTTCCAAGCAGGCTGTGGCCTACCGCCAGATGTCCCTGCTGCTCCGTCGTCCCCCAGGACGTGAAGCGTATCCCGGCGACGTGTTCTACCTGCACTCCCGTCTGCTGGAACGTGCCGCGAAAGTGAACGATTCCCTGGGAGCCGGCTCCCTGACGGCGCTGCCGATCATTGAAACCCAGGCGGGCGACGTGTCGGCGTATATTCCGACCAACGTGATTTCCATCACCGACGGTCAGGTGTATCTGGAACCCAACCTGTTCAACGCCGGCATCCGTCCGGCCATCAACGTGGGCCTTTCCGTGTCCCGCGTGGGCGGCGCGGCGCAGATCAAGGCCATGAAACAGGTGGCGGGCACCATGCGTCTGGACCTGGCCCAGTACCGCGAACTGGCGGCCTTCGCCCAGTTCGGTTCCGACCTGGACAAGGGCACCAAGGCCAAACTGGATCGCGGCGCGCGCCTGGTGGAACTGCTCAAGCAGCCCCAGTACCAGCCCATGCCCGTGGAAGAGCAGGTGGCCTCCATGTACGCGGCGACGCGCGGCTATATGGACGACGTGGCGGTGGAAGACATTCGCCGGTTCGAGAGCGAATTGCTCACCTATCTGCGCGAAGCCAAAAAAGCCGTGCTGGACGCCATTAAAGAGAAAAAAGTCATCGACGAAACCGTGGAAAGCGATTTGAAGGCAGCCATTGAAGCGTTCAAGCAAGGCTTCCAGGCTTAAGGCCGGGGGGACGATATGCCTTCATTGAAAGACGTCAAAATGAAAATTGTGGGGGTCCGCAAAACCAAGCAGATCACCAAGGCCATGAATATGGTGGCCTCGGCGAAGCTGCGCGGCGCGCAGTCCCGCATTGAGCGGTTCCGTCCCTATGCGGCCAAGTTTCAGCAGATGCTGACGGATTTGGCCGCCAAGGTGGAAGGCAACGCCCACCCCCTGTTGGCCGTGCATGAGGAAAAGAAGGTCTGCGTGATCATCCTCGCCACATCCGACAGGGGACTGTGCGGCAGCTTCAACGGCAACCTTATCGCCAGAGCCTTCAAACTGGCCCGCGAAAAACGGGAACAGGGCATGGAGGTCAAGTTCATCTGCGTGGGCAAAAAGGGCCGCGACGCGGTGGCCAAGTCCGAGTATGAAACTGTTCTGGCGTACGGCGACAGGATGAGCAACCTTGACTTCTCCCTCGCCAACGGCGTGGGTCTGGAAGTCATCAACGGGTATCAGGAACTGACCATGGACGAAGTGTACCTCGTGTACGGCGAATTCGTGTCCATGGCCCGTCAGACCCCTGTGGTGCAGCCTGTGCTGCCCATTCAGGCTCCTGAGGCGCAGGAAACCGAAGAAGCCGCGACGTCCGGGTCCGAGTACCTGTACGAGCCCCAGGAAGAGCGGCTGCTGGCGGAACTTCTGCCCCGCTATGTCAAGGTGCAGGTGTACCGCGGCCTTCTGGACACGTCGGCCAGTGAACACGCGGCACGCATGGCCGCCATGGATAACGCCACGCGTAACTGTGACGAAATGACCCGCGTATTGACCCTCTTGTTCAACAAGACCCGGCAGGCCGCCATCACCAGCGACCTTATGGACATTGTCGGCGGCGCCGAAGCGCTGAATGGCTAACAAGGGAGCGTAATAAATATGAGTGCAAACATTGGCAAAATCGTTCAGGTCATCGGCGCCGTCGTTGACGTGGAGTTCAGCGGCGGCACCCTGCCGAACATTCTCAACGCGCTTGAGATCAAGAACCCCAACAACTCCGACGCCCCCGATCTGATCTGCGAAGTGGCGCAGCACCTCGGCGACAACGTGGTCCGCACCATCGCCATGGACGCCACAGAAGGCCTGGTGCGCGGCATGGAAGCCGTGGACACCGGCAAGCCCATCATGGTGCCTGTGGGACACGCTTCCGTGGGCCGTATCCTGAACGTCATCGGTCGCCCCGTGGACGAACTGGGACCTGTGGAGACCGACAAATACTACCCCATCCACCGTCCCGCGCCTTCGTTCAGCGATCAGAACACGGCCGTGGAACTGCTGGAAACCGGCATCAAGGTCGTGGATCTGCTCGTGCCCTTCCCCAAGGGGGGCAAGATGGGCCTGTTCGGCGGCGCCGGCGTGGGCAAGACCGTTATCCTCATGGAGATGATCAACAACATCGCCAAACAGCACGGCGGCAGCTCCGTGTTCGCCGGCGTGGGCGAGCGCACCCGTGAAGGTAACGACCTGTATCACGAACTGAAAGACGCGGGCGTTCTGGAACGCGCCACGCTTGTCTACGGTCAGATGAACGAGCCGCCGGGAGCGCGCGCCCGTGTGGCCCTGACCGCTCTGGCCTGCGCGGAATACTTCCGTGACGAAGAAAATCAGGACGTGTTGCTCTTCATCGACAACATCTTCCGGTTTACGCAGGCCGGTTCGGAAGTGTCCGCGTTGCTGGGCCGCATGCCTTCGGCCGTGGGCTATCAGCCCACCCTGGGCACCGACCTTGGCGGTCTTCAGGAACGCATCACCTCCACCACCAAGGGGTCCATCACCTCGGTGCAGGCTGTGTACGTGCCCGCCGACGACTTGACCGACCCCGCGCCGGCCACCACGTTCTCGCACCTGGACGGCACGCTCGTGCTTTCGCGCCAGATTGCGGAACTGGGCATCTATCCCGCGGTGGACCCGCTGGACTCCACCTCGCGCATTCTCGACCCCAATGTTGTGGGTGTCGAGCACTACACGGTGGCCCGGCAGGTGCAGATGGTGCTCCAGAAATACAAGGACCTGCAGGACATCATCGCCATCCTGGGCATGGACGAACTGTCGGACGAAGACAAACTCACCGTGGCCCGCGCCCGGCGTATTCAGCGCTTCCTGTCGCAGCCGTTCCACGTGGCCGAAACCTTCACCGGCACGCCCGGTCAGTACGTCAAGCTTGAAGACACCATCAAGGGCTTCAAGGGCATTCTGAACGGCGATTACGACCACATGGCGGAAGGCGATTTCTACATGTTGGGCGACATTGAGCAGGCCGTGGAGAAATACAATAAACGCCAGGGGCAATAAGGAGCTGACCTATGAGTACGTCGCTCCAACTGGAAGTGGTCACCCCTGACAAGCAGGTGGTGAGCGAAACCGTCGATTACGTCAGCTGCCCCGGGGTGGAAGGCGAATTCGGCGTGCTGGTCAACCACGTATCGCTGCTGTCGGCTCTCAAGATCGGCACGTTGCGCTACGATGTGGGCGACAAGCATCAGTATGTGTTTGTTTCCGGCGGCTTTGCCGACGTAAACAACAATGTCATGACGGTGCTGGCCGAGTCGGCCGAGCTGGCGCAGGACATCGACGAAGGTCGTGCCCGCGCCGCCAAGGAACGCGCCGAACAGCGTCTGGCGGCCCGTGATGAAAAGCTGGACGTCGTGCGTGCTGAAGCGTCGCTGCAGCGGGCGATCATTCGTCTGAATCTTGCCGGCATGCGCTAGCCGTAAGCGACTTCCCCTGAAAGTACGCGGGCCGGAGAGTCTCTCCGGCCCGTTTCCCGTTTATCAATCGTGCTGTAAAACTCTTCTTTCGGGGGGAGGATTACGCGCGCCTTTAGAGCAGTTCACGGTTGAAATGCTCCAAAAGATGTGGGGCTCCGCCCCACCCC